>CAMCTE010000005.1 GCA_945878385.1 Azohydromonas lata NBRC 102462
AATCAAACAATTCTGATGTCTAACGATTGTTTGGACATCAGGGGATTGCTTGTCGGATGCCCTCCACCTGCACCAGCAGCCGTACCGTGTCGGACACGAAGGGCAGGCTGTGCGTGATGCCGAAGTCGCTGCGTTTGAATTCACCCACGAAGTCGCCGCCGCACACTTCGCGCCGCAACAGAGGGTTCAGATAGCAACGCCAGCGCTGGGCCCGCAGCACCAGGCCGCGGCTGGTGCCACGCAGGGTGAATTCGCCGCTCACTAGAGTGACACGGCCCTGGGAGTCGAATTCGAAGGACTCGCCCACAAAAAAGGCGCGGGGTTGGGATTCGGTGTCCAGCAAGTCGGCCCGCTTGAGCAGGGCATCCAGCACCGGCAACCCGGTGCTGACCTGGGACACATCGATGGCGACCTGTACGCGGCCGCGGCGGGCGGCGGTGTCGATTTCGGCCTGTCCGTCCAGCGGCCCAAAGCGGCCCCGGATGGTGGCGGTGTCGAAGTGCAGGACTTCGAATGTGACGAAGGTGTGGGTGCGATCGAGTTGATAGGGCACCGCTTGCGCGCGGCTGGTGGGGGCCCCGGTGACCAGGGCCAAAGCCAAGGCCATCCACACCACCGCGCGCTTCATGGGGCGGCTTCCTTACTGCTTGATGGCTTCCACCTGGATCAGCAACTTGACCGCATCGGGAATCGCCGGCACGGCGTAGCCCATGCCCCACTGGCTGCGCTGGATGGTGGTTTCAAAGTCGCCACCACAGACCTCGCGCTTGAGGCGCGGATGGTCGAAGCAGTTGAAGCGCACGGCCTTGAGTGTCACCGGGTTGTTCTTGCCCAAGAGGGTAAGGGTGCCAGCCACTTCGCTGACCTTGTCGCCGTCAAAGCTGAACTTTTCGCCCACGAAGCGCACGGTGGGGTGGGCTTCGCTGTCGAAGAAGTCCTTGCTCTGCAGGTGCTTGTCGAAGGGCACGGTGCCGGTGTTGACAGAGCCTGTTTCGATGCTGATGTCCACCTTGCCGGACTTGCCCGCGCGGTCAAAGGTGATGCTGCCGCTCTTCTTGTCGAAGCGGCCGCGGTTGGTGCTGGTGCCGAAGTGGGTGACTTCGAAAGTCACGAAAGTGTGGGTGGGGTCGATGGCGTAGGTGGCGCTTTGGGCCTGGGCGGCGCCGGCAGCCAGCAGGGCAGAGGTGAGCAGCAGGGTCTTCTTCATGGGGTCCTCGTTGAGAAGGGGTGGGGGTAAACGCGTCGATGAGGGATCACAGCGGCGCCATGCCGCTGAGCTGAATCTTGAATCTCACCTGCACCTCGTCGGCCACCATGGAGGTGTCGCCCCAGGCGCCGTCCCCAATCTTGAAGGCCAAGCGCTTGATGGGGAAGACGCCGGTGGCGGTGGTGCGCAGGTTGTTGCCGCTGCCGGTTTGGGTGAGCGTCACCGGCACGGTGACGGCTTGTGTGGCGCCCTTGATGCTGAGCTGCCCGGTCACTTCATAGCGGCCCTTGCCGGTGGCCTTGATGGCGCTGCTTTGGAACTGCGCCTGCGGGAACTTGGCGGTGTGGAACCAATCGGGCTTGACCACCTCGGCATCCGTGTCGGCCGCGCCCAGGGTGACGCTGCCCATGTCGATGGAGAAACCGACCTTGCCGGCCTCGGGCTTCTTCAGGTCGAACTGGATGGTGGCATTCCACCTGCGGAACTGGCCGTCCACCGGCACACCCATCTGGCGGCTGGTGAAGCTGATTTCGCTGCCGGCGGGCACCACCTGTTGCGCTGCGGCCGGTGCCGTTCCGAGGTGCAGTGCCGCCGCGCTGGCGCTCAAGGCCAGGGCACGCTTCAAACCAGAGGTGTTCATGGGGTTCGGCTCCAGGCCATGCGGCGGATCAGCCCGTCGCGGTCGATGAAATGGTGCTTGAGCGCGCCCAGCACATGCAGGGCCACCACGGCCGCCAGCATCCAGGCCAGCCGGCCGTGCCAGGGCTTGAGGAATTCGGCCAGTGCCGCATCTTTGCCCACGAAATCAGGCAGCGGCAACACGCCGAACAACACGATGGGAAATCCTGCGGCCGAACTGTAGGCCCAGCCCATGAGTGGTACGGCGAAGAACAGGATGTACAGCAGCAGGTGCGCCACATGGGCCGTGCGCTGTTGCCACAAGGGCATGGGCAGGTCTTCGGGCGGCCGGTGGGCCAGGCGCCACAAAAGGCGCGCTGCCGATGCCGTCAGGATCAGCACGCCGGCCCACTTGTGCCAGTTGTAAAGCTTCAGGCGTTGCGGGGAAAAGGGCAGGCTGGTCATGTACAGCCCCACGCAGAAGCTGCCCACGATGGCCGCGGCCAGTACCCAGTGCAGCGCAACGGCGGTCCGCGTGTAGTGCATGCCCTGAAGTGTGCCCAGGCTCTGCACGCTTGCGCTTCTCGTGGCTTGAGGTGGGCATTCAGGTGGATTGAATGCCCGGCCTCAGTCTCAACGGGCGGCGCCTTGGCGCCACTGGGCCATGAGCTGGCTCCAGCGCGGTCGCACGCGGGCCAGGTGCGCGGCTTTCACATGGCCGAAGCCGCGGATGTCCTGGGGCAGTTGCGCAATCTCAACCGCCTGCGCCAGGCGCTCGCCGCTCAGACCCCTGAGCAGCTCTTCCACGGTGTGGCGGTACTCCTGGATCAGCGCGCGTTCGGTGCGGCGTTCTCCGGTCATGCCAAATACATCCAACGCCGTGCCTCGCAGGCCCTTGAGCCTTGCCAGCACGCCGAATGCCGTTCGCATCCAGGGGCCGAAGGCTCGCTTGACCGGTTCGCCCTTTTCGTTGAGCTTGGAAAGCCCGGGCGGGGCCAAATGGTGCACGAGTTTGAAGTCGCCTTCGAACATCTGCTCGACCTTGCTGGTGAAGCGCGCATCGGTGTGCAGCCGGGCCACTTCGTACTCGTCCTTGTAGGCCATGAGCTTGAACAGGTTGTGGGCCACGGCCAGGCTCAGACGCGTGCTGCCAAGCGGTGCCTCGGCGGCCTGTACCTGGTTCACAAAGGCGCGGTACTGCTGCGCGTAGGCGGCGTCTTGGTAGTCGCCCAGGAAGGCTTCGCGCTTCTTGAGCACTTCATCCAAGGAAGGCTGACGCACCACCTGGATCACTTGCCGCGCTTGGTACAGCGCGCGCACTTCATCCAGGTTGTGGGCGCAGCGGCGGCCCCATTCGAAGGCGGCCTTGTTCTTTTCCACCTGCACGCCGTTGAGCTCCATGGCGCGCAGCAGCGCCGCGCGCGACAAGGGCAGGCGGCCCATTTGCCAGGCGTAACCCAGCATCAGCGGGTTGGTGTACAGGCTGTCGCCCAGCAGTTGCGTGGCCACTTCTTCGGCATCGAAAAGGCCCATGTTCGAGCGGCCCACGGCGCGTTCAACCGCGGCTTCGCAGCCGCTTTCCGGGAACTGCCAGTTGGGGTCCTTCACGAAGGCGGCAGTGGGCGTGCCATGCGTGTTCAGCGCCACGAAGGTGCGACCTTCATGCATCACCGCCAGCGTGGCCTTGTTCGCGGCCACGATGCTGTCGCAGCCGATCACGAGATCGGCCTTGGCGGTGTCCACCTTGGTGGTGTGGATGTCCTGGGGGCGCTGCGCGATTTGCACATGGCTCCAGGTGGCGCCTCCCTTCTGGGCCAGGCCGGCGGAGTCTTGCGTGATCACGCCTTGGCCTTCCAGGTGCGCGGCCATGCCCAGCAGCTGGCCAATGGTGATCACGCCGGTGCCGCCCACGCCACCCACCACGATGCCCCAGGCCTGCTGCGCCACCGGCAGCTGCGGCTCGGGCATTGCGGGCAAGGCAAACGGGTCGATGCTGCGGTCTTCCTTCTTGGGCTTGCGCAATTGGCCGCCCTCGACGGTCACGAAGCTTGGGCAGAAGCCCTTCACGCAGGAGTAGTCCTTGTTGCAGCTGTTCTGGTTGATGCGGCGCTTGCGGCCAAACTCAGTCTCCACCGGTTCGACCGACAGGCAGTTGCTCTGCACCGAACAGTCGCCGCAGCCCTCGCACACCAGTTCATTGATGACCACGCGCGTGGCCGGGTCCACCATGGTGCCGCGCTTGCGGCGGCGGCGCTTTTCGGTGGCGCAGGTCTGGTCGTAGATGATGGCGGTGCAGCCCTTGAGTTCGCGGAACTCGCGCTGGATGCGGTCGAGTTCGTCGCGGTGGTGCACGGTCACGCCAGATTCCAGCGAAACGCCGTCGTACTTCGCGGGCTCATCGGTGACGATCACCAGCTTCTTCACACCTTCGCTGGTCAGGCTCTTCTGAATCTGCAACACGGTGTGGCCCTCGGCCGTCTCACCGACGGGCTGTCCGCCGGTCATGGCCACCGCGTCGTTGTACAGCACCTTGTAGGTGATGTTCACGCCTGCGGCGATGCTCTGGCGAATGGCCAGCAGGCCGCTGTGGAAGTAGGTGCCGTCGCCCAGGTTGGCGAACACATGGGCGTCGGTGGTGAAGGGCGCCTGGCCCACCCAGGCCACGCCTTCGCCGCCCATCTGGCTGAAGGTGGTGGTGCTGCGGTCCATCCACACTGTCATGTAGTGGCAGCCGATGCCGGCCAGCGCGCGGGAACCTTCTGGCACGCGGGTGCTGGTGTTGTGCGGGCAGCCGCTGCAGAACCAGGGCAGGCGGTCGCCGGTGCTCTTGAGGTCGATGGCGGCCATGGCGCGTTCCTTGGCCTCGATCACCTGCAGGCGCTGCGCCATGCGCTCGGCGATGTCGCTGCCCTCAGGCGCGATGCCGCGCTTCTTCAACCGCTTGGCGATGGCCTTGGCGATGATGGCCGGCGTGAGGTCGGCGTTGGCCCGCAGCAGCCAGTTGCCGCTGGGGTTGGGCTGGCTCCATTCGCCGCCGCTGTGGTCGCCTTCGGGTTCGTCGAACTTGCCCAGCACATCGGGGCGTACATCGGCGCGCCAGTTGTAGAGCTCTTCCTTGAGCTGGTACTCGATGATCTGGCGCTTTTCTTCAATGACCAGAATTTCCTGCAGGCCTTCGGCGAATTCGCGCGTGATGTTGGCTTCCAGAGGCCACACCACATTGACCTTGTGCACCCGGATGCCCAGGCGCGCGCAGGTCTCGTCGTCCAGCCCCAGGTCCAACAGTGCCTGGCGCATGTCGTTGTAGGCCTTGCCGCTGGCAATCAGGCCGAAGGTGTCGCGCGGCGTGGTCACCACGTTGTGGTTCAGGCGGTTGGCGCGCACATAGGCCAGTGCCGCGTACCACTTGTGGCTGATCAGCCGCTCTTCCTGCTCCAGCGGCGCGTCGGGCCAACGGATGTGCAGGCCGCGCGGGGGCATGGGGAAATCTTCGGGCAACACGATCTTCACCCGGTCGGGGCTGACATCGATGCTCGAGGCCGACTCCACGACTTCCTGGATGGTTTTCATGCCCGCCCACACGCCGGCAAAGCGGCTCATGGCGAAGGCATGAAGGCCCATGTCCAGGATGTCCTGCACCGTGCTGGGGAAGAAAACGGGCAGCCCACAGGCCTTGAAAATGTGGTCGCTCTGGTGGGCGGCGGTGCTGCTCTTGGCCACATGGTCGTCACCGGCTACGGCAATTACCCCACCGTGTTGGGCGGTGCCGGCCATGTTGGCGTGCTTGAACACATCGGAGCAGCGGTCCACGCCAGGGCCCTTGCCGTACCAGATGCCGAAGACGCCATCGTGCTTCTTGGACTGCGGGTAGAGGTCCAGTTGCTGCGTGCCCCAGATGGCGGTGGCGGCGAGTTCTTCGTTTACCCCGGGCTGGAACACGACGTTCTGTGCGGCCAGGTGCTTCTTGGCCTGCCACAAGGCCTGGTCGTAGCCGCCCAAGGGGCTGCCCCGGTAGCCGCTGATGAAGCCGGCGGTGTTCAGCCCCGCCAGGGCATCGCGCTGGCGCTGCAGCATCGGCAGTCGAACCAGGGCCTGCACGCCGCTCATGAAGGCGCGCCCTTCGGGAAGGGTGTACTTGTCTTCCAGGGTCACCGTTTGAAGGGCGCGCAGCACATCGGCGGGCAGGGGGGCGTTCATCGGTTGACTCCTGAAAAATGCAGGGAATGAGTCTAGGGCGGAACGCGCGACAGATGGTTGCGAAACATGCCGGCGTTTTGCTTGGAATTGGAAGAGAATTGCTCAAAACCTGGGTTTTGAGAAATGCTCGACAAGTTTGACTTGGCCATCCTCCACGAATTGCAAAACGATGGGCGGCTCACCAATGCCGAGTTGGCCACGCGCGTGGGCCTGTCCGCGGCGCCCTGCTGGCGCCGTGTGCGGGCCCTGGAAGAAGCAGGCTACATCACCGGCTACCGGGCGGTGATCGACCGCCACCGCATCGGCCTGGGGGTGCTGGCTTTCGTACGGCTGGATGCCTTGCGCAACACGGCCGAGCTCACCCGTGAAATGGAAGACGCCGTCCGCGGCCTGCCCGAGGTGGTCAGCTGCCACTACATCAGCGGCACCGGCACCTTCGAGCTGCAAGTGGTCAGCCAAGACCTGGAAACCTTCTCGCACTTCGCGCGCACCGTGCTGTTGAACCTGCCCAATGTGAAGGACCTTCAAACGAGCTTTTCATTGGGCGAGGTGAAGGCCGGCGGGGCCTTTCCATTGCAGCACCTGAAGGTGGGCCGCACGAAGCCGGCCTGAACTTAGGGTCAACCCGGAAGGGCCTACGGCGCTGGCCCCTCTGAGTGCACCAATTTGGACGGGGCGATTTTGTTCATGACAAAACCGGTGCGCCTGCAGACCGAAAGAGCGCACCCATTCGGTGCGTCGGCTGCGAATCCCCTCATTTGCGGGGTGGCCCATCTCTTGCGATCAGGCAGGGCAACCTCGTTGTCCAACCCAGCTGCAATCCCCAGGAGACCCGTATGAGCCGCGATACCGACGACCGCCTGTCGCCCGAATCCGAGGGCCGGTACTTCAAACCTTTTGATGCCGACCAGCCCTTGCTGGCACGATGCGGTTGCGGGAAAGACCACACGGTGGCCGAGCACCAGACCGAGGCGGCGGCCCAAGGGCGCCTGCTGAGCGTGAGCGGCACACCGCTGGGGGCCGACACAAGGCCGCCCGCGACTGTTGCAGCGGCGTCCCCCGAGCGCGACTTGGAACGCTTTTCGGCAGAGTTCATCGAAGCCTCCCTCGTCAAAGCCATCTTCCCGCACGAGCCCACCCGTCGCTCGCTGATCAAGGCCTTGGGTGCGGGCACCTTGCGTGCCGCCGTGGCCGCGGCGCTCCCGGCCGGTGCGCTGGGCGCCATGCAGGCCATGGCCCAGGAGAGGAAGGCGCCTGAGAAGAAGGACCTCAAGGTGGGCTTCATCGCCATCACCTGCGCCTCGCCGCTGATCATGGCCGACCCGCTGGGCTTCTATCGCCAGCAGGGCCTGAATGTGCAACTCAACAAGACCGCCGGTTGGGCGCTCATCCGCGACAAGGTGCTCAACAAGGAGTACGACGCGTCGCACTTCCTGTCGCCGATGCCGCTGGCCATCTCGCTGGGCCTGGGTTCCACCCAAACGCCGATGAATGTGGCCACGATCCAGAACATCAACGGCCAGGCCATCGTGTTGGCCAACAAGCACAAGGACAACCGCGACCCGAAGAACTGGAAGGGCTTCAAGTTCGCGGTGCCCTTTGACTACAGCATCCACAACTTCCTGCTGCGCTACTACCTGGCCGAGCACGGCATCAACCCCGACACCGATGTGCAGATCCGCGTGACGCCGCCGCCGGAGATGGTGGCCAACCTGCGCGCAGGCAATATCGACGGCTTCCTGGGCCCAGACCCGTTCAACCAGCGCGCGGTGTTCGATGAGGTCGGCTTCATCCACATCCTGTCCAAGGAAATCTGGGATGGCCACCCCTGCTGCGCCTTCGGCGTGCCCACCGAATTCATTCAGCAGAACCCGGCCACCTTTGCAGCGCTGTACCGCTCGGTGCTGACGGCTGCGGCCATGGCACGCGACCCCAAGAACCGCGAATTGATTGCCAAGGTGATCGCGCCGGCGCAGTACCTCAACCAGCCGGAAGCGGTGCTCAACCAAGTGCTGACCGGCACCTTCGCCGATGGCCTGGGCAATGTGCGCAAGGTGCCCGAGCGCGCGGACTTCGACCCGGTGCCCTGGCATTCGATGGCCGTGTGGATGCTCACGCAGATGCAGCGCTGGGGCTACCTTAAGGGCGATGTGAACTACAAGCAGATCGCTGAGCGGGTGTTCCTGATGACGGATGCGGCCAAGCACATGAAGGATCTCGGCCAGATCGCCACACCGGCTTCGGCGGGCTACCGCAAATTCAAGGTGATGGGCAAGGACTTCGACCCCAACAAGGCAGCCGAGTACGCGCGCAGCTTTGCCATCTCCAAGGCGGCTTGATCATGAAGGCTCTTTCCTCCATGCAGTTCCGCGCGGCCATGCTGTCTGCGCTGATGCTGCTGACCATTCTGGCCTTGTGGCATGCCAGCACCGCCCCGCGCATCACGGTGGCGCCTGCGGCCGCAGTCGTCACGCTGACACCCGAGCAGATCGAATACGCCAAGCTCATGGGCAAGGACCCCGCAGCCGTGGCGGCTGGCGAAACCAAGAAGTCCGATGGGTTTCCCACGCCGATGCAGCTGGGCAAGGCCATCGCATCCAACCTGTCCGACCCCTTCTACGACAACGGCCCGAACGACAAAGGAATCGGCATCCAACTGGGGCATTCGTTGGGTCGGGTGGGTCTGGGCTTTGCAATCGCCGCAATAGTGGCCATCCCGCTGGGGTTTCTGATCGGCATGAGCCCGCTGCTGTACAAGGCGTTGGACCCTTTCATTCAAGTGCTCAAGCCCATCTCGCCCCTGGCGTGGATGCCGCTGGCGCTCTACACGATCAAGGACTCCAGCATTTCCGGCATCTTCGTCATCTTCATTTGCTCGGTGTGGCCCATGTTGATCAACACGGCCTTTGGCGTGGCGGGGGTGCGGCGCGACTGGCTGAATGTGGCCAAGACCTTGGAGGTCAACCCACTGCGCAAGGCCTTCCTGGTGATCCTGCCGGCCGCAGCCCCCACCATCCTCACCGGCATGCGCATGTCCATGGGCATCGCATGGTTGGTGATCGTGGCCGCAGAAATGCTGGTGGGCGGCACGGGGGTTGGCTACTTCGTGTGGAATGAATGGAACAACTTGGCGCTGACCAATGTGATCTTTGCGATCCTGGTGATCGGCGTGGTGGGCATGCTGCTCGATGCGCTGTTTGCCCAAGCCCAGAAGGCGGTGACCTATGTCGACTGAACGCGATCAACAGTTCCTGCAGATTCAGGGCCTGGCCAAGACGTACCCCGGCGCCACCGAGCCGGTGTTCGATGAGGTGAACTTCGGCATTGCCCGCGGTGAGTTCGTCTGCATCATCGGCCACAGCGGCTGCGGCAAGACCACCATCCTCAATGTGCTGGCAGGGCTTGAGGAAGCCAGCGCCGGTACCGTGATCATGGACAACCGGGAAGTGTCGGGCCCGAGCCTCGAGCGCGGCGTGGTGTTTCAAAGCCATGCGCTGATGCCCTGGCTGACCGTGCGGCAGAACGTGGCCTTTGCAGTGAAGAGCAAGTGGCCCGATTGGAGCCCGACGCAGGTCAAGGGGCATGTGGAAAAGTATGTCGATATGGTGGGCCTGTCCCACGCCATTGACAAGAAGCCCTCGCAGTTGTCGGGTGGCATGAAGCAGCGGGTGGGCATTGCGCGCGCGTTCGCCATCGAGCCCAAGATGCTGCTGCTCGACGAGCCTTTCGGCGCGCTGGATGCGTTGACCCGCGGCACCATTCAGGAAGAGTTGCTCAAGATCTGCGCAGCCACGCACCAAACGGTGTTCATGATCACGCACGATGTGGACGAGGCCATTCTCTTGGCCGACAAGATCCTGCTGATGAGCAACGGCCCAGTGGCCCGTGTGGCCGAGGTGGTGCGCAACACCCTGCCGCGTGACCGGCAGCGCGCCACCCTGCACCACGAGCCGGGCTTCTACGAACTGCGCAACCACCTGGTGGACTTCCTGGTCAGCCGGTCCAAAGAGCTTTCCCGTGGAAGGGCGCCGGCGAACCCGCCCGAGGTGCGCCCGGCCGATGCAGCGCGCAGCGCTGTGGCAGCCGCGGCACTGGCGGCCGGCCCCGCGGCAAACGGCGCGGCTTCTGTCACGCATCTGCACCGCGTGGCCTGAGTTTCCTTTCCCTTTTTTACTTCAACGACAACAGGAGCTGATTTCCGTGAACCGCAACGACGTCACCGAAAAGATCATCACCGTCAAGGTGGCCAAGGGCATCAAGTGGGAGGCCGTGGCCAAGAAGGTGGGCGAGTCCAAGGAATGGACCACCGCCCTGTGCCTGGGCCAGATGACCGCCACCCCTGAACAGGCCAAGGTCATAGGCAAAGTTTTTGGTCTGACCGCCGAAGAACAGAAGTGGCTGCAGGTGGTGCCCTACAAGGGTTCCTTGCCAACGCCCGTGCCCACTGACCCCTTGATCTATCGCTGGTACGAAATCGTCAGCGTCTACGGCACCACCATCAAGGAACTCATCCATGAGGAGTTTGGCGATGGCATCATGAGCGCCATCGACTTCTCCATGGACATTCAACGCCAGCCGGACCCCAAGGGTGACCGCGTGAATGTGGTGCTCTCGGGCAAGTTCCTGCCGTACAAGACTTATTGAGCAGCCGATGCCCACAACCGCTCATGCGGGTGTGCGGCTGAAGGCAGACCACGATGCATCAAGAGAATCGCCGGGCTTGCCCGGCGTTTTCTTGATTGAACCGCAGCCGTGTGTCAGGCTGCCAGCGTCAAGGGCAAGGAACTGGTCTTGACGCGAATCGGCGGCAGCGTCGCGTCATAGGCCGGGGCCTCTTGCCCACACAAGCGTGCGGCCAGCACCTGAGCCTGGCGCCGGATGGGTTCGATGAACCGCTGGGGGCGACCATCAATGGAAATGCAGTCACCCAGAGCATGTACATGGGGCTGGCCGGTGGACAGGGTCTGCGGGTCCACGGCGATGCCGTTGTCCCAGCGCAGCCCGGCCTGCAGCGCCAAGCTCGAAGGCGTGCGCAAACCAACTGCGCTGACCAATACATCGGCTTGAAGTGACTGTCCGTCATCCAGCAGCAGCTTCAATTCTCCAAGCGGTTGAGCACGTTCGCGGCTGCAGTGGCGCACCGCCGCCCCGGCCAGGAACCGAATGGGCAAGGGTGCCCAGGCCCGCAGAAGATCGGCCGATTGCTCAGGCGTGGCCATGGGCAGCGGGCGAGAGGCCTGGTCCAGCAGGGTGACGGGATGACCGGCCAGGGCCAAGTCATTGGCCAGCTCACAGCCCACCAAGCCCGAGCCCACGATCACCACCCGGGCGGGCGCTGCATCCGCGCTGCGTGCCACCAGGGCTGCGCGCAGGCCTTGATAAGCCCCCAGGTCGTTGATGCGCCAGGTCAGCTCGTCGGGAAGTCCATCGCATGAGCGAGCCTGCGCGCCGTGGGCCAGTACCAAGTGTTCGAAGGCCACCGTGCCGCGCGTGGTGCGCAACCGGCGGGCAGTCAAGTTCAAGCCCACCGCGCGGGTCTGGGCCATGAGTCTGACTCCCCAGCGTGCCGCCGCATCGGCTCCCGATTCGGTGGGCAGGGCCTGCGGCGCCACGCCTTGGCGAATCGCCACCGACAGGCGCGGCTTGTCGTAACGGTCTGCGCTGCAGGCCGCCACCAAGGTGATGGGTTTGTCCGGGGTCTGTTTGCGTATCTGTTCCACCAGGGCCCAGGCCGCCGTGCCGCCCCCCACGATGACCACGCCATCAGCCTTGCGGGCGGTGGCGCTGCGGCGGGCAGCCGCCTGCATCGGCCGCGCAGCCTGCTGGAGGCGCGGTGCCGGGTCATAGGGTTCGAAATCGGCTTTCGTGACACCGCACAAGGGGCAGGCCCAATCATCGGGAATGTCTTGGAGTCGGGTACCGGGCGCCAAGCCGCCGTCCGGGTCGCCCAGGGCTTCGTCATAGACATAGCCGCAAGCCCGGCAGATGAACTGCAGGAAGGCGGCTCCCGTGGCTGAAATTGGGGCGGCGGCGGTGTTCATGGGTCCCTCACGTGGTGGGCATCACCGGCTGGCTCAGGCGCGCAATCTCCTTGCGCAGGTGCTTGATGGCGGGCGTCACGATGGCCACGAAATGGGATTCGCGCACGCGGCGCTGCACATCCGAGCTCATCAGGTAGCCGCGCGCACCCGCATGCAGCAGGGCCGATTGCGCCGCACGCAGCGCGAGTTCCCCCGCCTGGGCGCGGGCGTCCAGCACCTGGATGATGTGCTCGTTGTCGCTGGCATAGGGCGTGCGCGCCAGGCGCATGATGCGCTCCACCAGTTCATCGAGTTCGGCCTGCAATTCATCGGGCCGATCTTCCAGAAACTGGTTCACATGGCCCAGTTGAGGCTCCACCTTCCACATGGAGTCGATAGCCCCTTGCGTGACACCAATGCCCATGGCGGTTTGCAGCAGCACGAAGGCGCCTCGAATGCGGCCGATGAAGGGCCGAACCGGGTCGGCGATCAGGTTGGTGGCGTCGACCGCGTAATCGGTCAGGCGCACGGCCCAGGTGTTGGTGCCCTCCATCGCCGAAAACGACGGGCAGTTGCGCAGCTCCGCCCCGGGTGCGTCGCAGTGCACGATGAACATGATCTCGCGCGGCGGCTCGCCTGGTTCGGTCTCCAGTGTGGCCACGGCGCCGAAGTAATGGTCGGGCCCAAGGTTGCTCACCCAGGGCAGGGTGCCGTTGACCACATAGCCCTCGCCGTCGCGGCGCGCCTTCAACAGAAACTGCTCGATACCGGCGAAGGTTTTCATGGGGTTGCTCATGCCGGTGGCGCCCAGCGTGAGGCCGCGGACATGCCGGCTCAGCGCTTGCCCGCCCAGATGCGGGTTGCCGCTTTGCTCCATGTACACGCCGCACACTTGGTGGCACCACACCATGAAGCCCGTGGCGCCGCACACCCGCGACACCTCAGCGGCGGCGCGGATGGCCAAGCCGAAGTCGGCGCCGGCCGAGGCATGGCCCAAAGACGAGCGGTCCTCTTGGTGCACGCCCAGCGCACCGGCTTCACCCAGGGCGCGCAGCACGGCCTCGGGGTACACACCCTTGCGGTCACAGTCGTCGGCCACGGCGGCCAAGGGCCCTTGTGCGATGGCCCGCACGGCTTGCAACAACTCGTGGCCGTCCTGTGTTCCAGCGGCGTCGTGCGTGACGGCCGCCGGTAGGTCCATCGGTGCACCCATGGCTTTACTCCGACAGGGCAATGGTGAAGGGGATCGGGTTGCGCATGGTGTTGGCCACGGGCGAGTAGTAGTTGGCGTGGCGCACGATCTCATCGAGCTCTTCGCGCGACGCATCGCCCTCCAACACCACCTTCACGCGGATGGCCTGGAAGCCCATCTCCGCGGGTGTCTTTTCCAGCGCGCCACCGGCACCCCAGGCGGCCGGATTGCCGATGTCGCCTTCAAGGAACAACTCCAGCTTGCTGAGCTGAACCTTCTTCCAGGTGGCCACGGCGGTGATGCCCACGGCCAGGCAACCACCCAACGCCGACAGCGCAATTTCGCCGGGCGCGGGCGCTGTGTTCTGCCCGAACAGGTGCAGCGGCTCGTCCACCACCACCGGGGCATGGTCGCCCACGTAGCTCAGCGTGCGGTACTGGCCTTCGGTGACGGTGTGTACCTTGTTCGTGCCGCGCGAGGCGGGATTGGCTCGCCCCTTGTCGGCAAAGGCCATCAGCCCGTCCCGATCGATGGGGCGAAGGTAGGTCTTGACGGTGGTGGGCGCGGAGTCGAGGACGGCGGACATGAAGTCTCCAAGTTTGTTGGGTTCGGTTTGGTGGGTGCGCGGCGCCAGGGCCGAGCAGCCCGCGTCTTTCGGATGCGGGCGTTTATTCCAGGTGCTCAGGCCGGTACAGCGCTCTTGATCAAAGCGGGCATCGCGGCCTTGAAGGGCAAGCCCGTTTCAATCGGCAGCGATTCATCGCGCGACCATTCGTTCCAGCTGCCGAAGTACATGCGCACATCGGTAAAGCCAGCCTGCTTGAGTGCCAGGAAGGTGTTGGACGCGCGCGCGCCCTTGAAGCAGTACAGGTACACCGTGTCGTCGGTGCTGATGCCGGCGGTGGCACATTCAGCCTTCACCTCGTCGGGCGACTTGATCATCGGGCCTTGCGCCGAGGGCTTCATGAAGCGGTACCACTCCACCCACTTCGCACCTGGAATGCGGCCCTTGCGGGGCGCAAAGTCTTTGCCGTAGGGCGAAGAGCTCTCGCCGATCCACTCGTCGATGTCGCGCACATCCAGCAGCTTGGCCGAACCGGGCGCCTTCACCGCGTCCAGCATGTCGGATTGGGTGAGCATCACATCGCTCATCGTCAGGTCGGCCGGGAATGTGGCCGGCACCGGGGTCACGGCCTCGGTGGATACCGGCAGCCCGGCTGCCTTCCAGGCTGAGTACCCGCCGTTGAGCACATGCACCTTGGGGTAGCCCAGCCAGGTCAGCAGGTAGTAGCCGCGGCAGCTCTGGCCGTAGCCGCTGTTGAGAGCGTCCTCATACAGCACCGCCGTCTCGGCACCGGACAAGCCGATGTCGCCGAAATGCTTGACGAAGGTGCTTTTCAGTTCGGCCAGGCCTTCGACAGAGGAGCTGGCCAGAAAGGTGAAGATCTCGCGCAGGTTCACCGCTCCGGGGATGTGCCCGGCGGCGTAAGTGTCGGCGTCCCGCGTGTCGATGATCACCAGCTTGTCGCTGGCAGCCAGGGAAGACAATTCGGCGGGGGTGAGCAGGGTGGGGTAGGCCATGGCAATCTCCTTTGAAGGTGGAACAAGGGCTTGTCCACACCAACGCAATCAACATGCCAGGGCAAAACACAGGGTTTCGAGGGGGCCGTCCATCCGATCAGACCCCTATCAGCCTTCACCGGGCCCAATTTGTCGATCTTTGTTGAACTTTGTCGTTCAACTGTGTCGACATTTGTGGGGCTGGGCGCTCAGTCTGTGGCGCCCCCGGCAGCGTCGCCCTGCTCAAGCCGCTTCCAACGGTAGGCGAACTGCCTGGGCGTCAAGCCCAGCGCCTGGGCCGCACGAGATTGGTTGCCCCCGGCCGCGTTCAAGGCCTCGCGCAAGATGGTTGCGGTGTGGGAACGCACCGATCGATAGTCGCGCACGGCCAGCTCGCTGCCGGGCGAGGGCCGGGGTGCGGCCAAAGGCGTCGAGCCGGCCGGCTGGGCAGCGCTGTTCGGCGCGGGCGCATCGCCGAGTTCTTCAGCCAACCCCGGCGCCCATTGCGCGAGTTGCTGCAACTCCAAGGCCTCCACCACGGGGCCCGTGCCCAGCAGCACCGCCCGTTCCACGAGGTTGCCCAGTTCGCGGATGTTTCCGGGCCAGGGCTGCTCGCTCAGCCAACGCCAGGCGCCTTCGCTGAAGTGCATATTGCGCTGATGCGCTTGGTTGGCCCGGCTCAGGAAATGCAGGGCCAGGGGCTTGATGTCTTCACAGCGCTCGCGCAGCGCCGGCAACCGGATGGGCACCACATTCAAGCGGTAGTACAGGTCGCGCCGAAAACGCCCCATGGCCACATCGTTGACCAGGTTGCGGTGCGTGGCCACCACCACCCGTACATCCACATGCACTTCGCGACTGCCGCCCAAGCGCGTGAGCGTGCCGTCCTGCAGCGTGCGAAGCAGCTTGGATTGCAGGGCCAGGGGCAGTTCGCCCACCTCGTCCAGGAACAGCGTGCCGCCGTTGGCCCGCTCGAACAGGCCCGCACGTGCCGCGGCGGCCCCGGTGAAGGCCCCACGCTCGTGGCCGAACAACTCGGACTCGAACAGCGTTTCGGGGATGGCCGCGCAGTTGACCTTGATGAAAGGCCGCTCATGCCGCGGGCTGGACAGGTGCACCGCGCGGGCGAACAGCTCCTTGCCCGTGCCCGACTCGCCCAACAGCATCACCGTGGCCTGTGATTGCGACACCCGGTCCAGCTCGTGCAGCGACTTCAACAGCGCCGGTGATTGACCCACGATGCCGTAGCGCATGGCCGCAGACTGCACCACACCCTTGAGCAGGGCGTTCTGGGCCTCCAGGGCCGCGGTCTTGCGGCGCACCAGCATCGACAGTTGCAGCACCTGTCCGGCCAGGGTGGCCAGCAGCTTGAGCAGGGCCAGGTCATCGGTCAGGGCGCGGTGCCGGCTGCGTATGCGGTGGCAGGCCATCACGCCCACGCAGCGTCCGTCCACTTCCACCGGCACGGCCAGGAAGGCCACCGTTTCCTGCGGCAGGCTGGCGCGGGCCACGGCCCGTTGAAGGAACCGGGGCTCGTGATCGATGTCCTGCACGATCATCGGATGCCCGGTGGCCAGCACCGCTCCGGTGATGCCTTCGCCCTGTGCATACACGCCATGCGCCATTTCGGTGCGCGTCAGGCCGTAGGCGTATCGGATGCGGGCACGGGAGGAGGGGTCGATCGGGCCCTCCGTGGCGCGTTCGTGTTCATCCAACAACACCAGGCGGCCCCGATTCAGCCCCACCAATTCACTCATCAGGTGCAGCATTTCGCGCACCACGGCCTCGGGCGCCAGACTGCGGCCCACCAGGCGCAGCACCTCGGCCAGCAGCAGGCGCTCCTGCCGGTGCCAGGACTCGGGCGGCGTATTCGGGGCCTCAGGTTCCGGGGAGGGGGTGCGCGGGGCCATGTCTTGCAGCAAGCAAGAAGCGAACCGCAGCCAGGCTCAGGGGGGCGGGCGATGGCCCGCCGGCCACAGGGCCCACATCTGCAGGCGTGCACGGGTACGGCCGGCATGCTCGCCCGCGCTGTCGCCCCAACCCCAGAAGTAGTCGCCACGCACCGCACCCACGATGGCCCCGCCCGTGTCCTGCGCCATGACCATGCGTTGAATTGGCTTGGCCGCTCCAGCGCTGCCGGCCTGGGTGGTGTGGGCATGGATCCAAACCGCAGCGCCATAGGGCACGCTGCGCGCATCCACCGCCATCGAACGCTGGGGTGTCAGTGGCACACCCATCGCGCCGCGGGGCCCCACCTCGGGGTCGGGCAAGGGCTCTTCTCGGAAGAACACCACGCGCGGGTTTTTCCACAACGCCTCCTGGGCCCGGCGCGGGTTGCGCCGCATCCAATCCCGGATGCCGGGCCAGCCCGCCTGCGAGGCCGGCAGGTGCCCCTGGTCGATCAACCAGCGCCCCACCGAGCCGAACGGATGGTCGTTGTGGGCGGCAAAGGCCAGGCGCACCGTCTTGACGCGGCCATCGGGTTCGGTGACCGTCAGTCGGCCCGAACCCTGGATCTGCAGCACCAGCACATCCACCGGGTCCCGCAGATGGGCAATCTCGCGGCCTCTCAAGGCCTCACGGGCTTCGCGTACCGTGTCCAGTTGCTGCCGGGTCCAGTAGGGGCGCCGCTGCATCACATCGGCGGGTGGCCGGTGCACGGGCGACTGGAATTCCCCATTCGGTATCCGGCGGGCTTCGAAGTGCGGCTCGTAGTAGCCCGTCAGCACACCCTCGCGGGCACCGCTGCGGTCCTCGATGCGCCAGGGCTGCAGGTGTTCGAGCATCCAGCGCCGCACCGCTTCATGCTGACGGGGGTCCAGACGGGCAGCCCGCTCGCAGGCGGCTTGCCACACCGCTGGTGCACGCGGGCAGCCTGCCAACAGCGCGCCCAACACTTCACCAACCGGATCCTCCTGAAACCCAGGCAATTCCTCCCAGGGCACCCGCACCCATACCGATGCACCGCGCTCGGCGCGTTCGCCCACGGGCAGGGTGCGCAAGGGCGACCCGCCCTCAAGCGCCGCGCGCGCCCGGCGGGTGTCGTTCTGTGCTTCGGTGGGCGCAGGCGTTTGGTTCACGGGGCTGCGTGTAGCCGTTCCACAGGCCATCAGCAGCGCCATCAAGCCCAGGGCCAGTGCGGACATCACGCGGCGCGAATGCGACCTTCGGTATCCTGCGGACATGTGGATATTGCTGTTGGAAGCCCTGGGGGCCCTGGCCTTGTTGGTCTTCATCGTGTGGTGGACGATGTTTTCGGGGCGCCGTCGTGGTGAACTGCCTCCGGATGATGGGTCAGACCCGCCACCGCCACACCGCTGAATCTCCGTTGACCGTGCCGCTCAGTGCAGCGCCTGTGGCGGCGCGAGCATGAATTCCGGAATCGGGGCTTCAAACGCATGCGCATCTTCGGTCATGCAATGAAAGATGCCCCGCATCGTTCCCATCGGTGTTTCCAGGCGCACCCAGCTGGTGTATTCGAACTGCTCACCGGGCTTGAGCACCGGCTGGTGCCCCACCACGGCCAACCCACGCACTTCTTCGGTCTGGCCGTGCCCATTGGTGATCAGCCATTGCCGCGCCACGAGCTGTGCAGTGGCCGCTCCCGTGTTGACGATGGTCACCGTGTAGGCATAGGCGTACAGGCCCTTTTGCGGGTCTGACTGCTCGTCCAGGTGCTGCACCTTCACCGTGCAGGTGAACTGTGCATCGTGCTCAGGTTTGCTCATTCTCTGCATTCTAGGCACCCCCCTAAAATCGATCGGATGAGCACCTCGCGTACCTACCGCATCGCCCCGTCCATCTTGTCGGCCGACTTCGCCCGGCTCGGCGCCGAAGTGCGCAGCGTCATCGACGCGGGCGCCGATTGGATCCACTTCGATGTGATGGACAACCACTATGTACCCAACCTGACCTTCGGGCCCATGGTGTGCGAAGCCTTGCGCCCGCACGCCGTGAAGGCCGACGGTACCCAAGTGCCCATCGATGTCCATCTCATGGTCCAGCCGGTGGATGCGCTGGCGCAAGCCTTTGCCAAGGCCGGTGCCGACCTCATCAGCTTCCACCCAGACGCCAGCACCCATGTGGACCGCACCCTGCAGTTGATCAAGGCCGCGGGCTGCCAGGCGGGTCTGACCTTCAACCCGGCCATGCCAGTCGATGTGCTGGAGTGGGTGATCGACAAGGTGGACTTGGTCTTGCTGATGAGCGTGAACCCGGGCTTCGGCGGGCAAAGCTTCATTGACAGCACCCTGCGCAAATGCGAGCAGGTGCGGCGCCTGATCGAAGCCACAGGGCGCGACATCCGCCTGGAGGTGGACGGCGGCATCAAGGTTGACAACATCCGCCGGGTGGCCGATGCGGGCGCCGACACCTTCGTGGCCGGCAGCGCCATCTTCGGCCAGCCGGACTACAAGGCCGTCATCGACGCCATGAGGGCCCAGTTGGGTTGAACCGGGCGCGGGACGGCTGAACCGGCCCGGGCCATTCCCGTCTCCGTCCCGCCCCAGCCGGCGGAACGAATGGACGCGCTCAGTCCGTGCCCGTTCCCACCGGCCGCAAGGTGCTTCGATAGGTGCGGCTGCGCGCCACATACAGCGCCGCGCTGCGCAGCAGGCCCTGCACCTGTTCGGCCGTCAGTTCACGTGCCACCTTGGCCGGGCTGCCGATGATCAAGGAATGATCGGGGAACACCTTGCCCTCGGTGACCAGCGCGCCGGCTCCCACCAAACAGCCGCGGCCAATGACCGCGCCGTTCAACACCGTGGCTCCGATTCCGATGAGCGAGCCATCCCCCACGGTGCAGCCGTGCAGCATGGCCTGGTGCCCCACCGTCACATCGGCTCCGACGCGCAGCGGTTGCCCGGGGTCGCTGTGCAACACCGCCCCGTCCTGAATGTTGGTGCGTGCGCCCACCTCGATGGGGTCGGTCTGGTCGCCGCGGATCACCGCGCCAAACCACACGCTCACATCGGCCGAAAGCCGAACATGGCCCACCACGCGGGCGTTGTCGGCCACCCAGGCGGTCTCGTCCACATCGGGCTCGTATCCGTTGACGCTGAGGATGTTCATGAGGTTCACGATGGGTAGACCTTGCAGTTGATTCAGTTCTGAGCCGCCAGAGGCAACCACAGGATCGCCGTGGAGCCTTGGCCATGGACGCTGCGGAATTCAAGCCGCCCGCCCAGCAGTTGAAGGATTTCCTGCACGATGCTCACGCCCAGCCCGGTGCCGGGGATGCGGCCCGAGGTGTCGGCGCGGTAGAACCGTTCGCCGATTCGCGCCAATTGCGGAGGCGTCAAGCCGATGCCGTGATCGATGACCTGGATGCCCACGGCCGCGCGGGGCGGCGCGTCCTCTTCCAGGTGACCCTGCACCAGACTGACCTCTACGGCTCCGCCATCGGGCGAATATTTATAGGCGTTGCCCAGTACATTGCCCAAGGCCTGCAGCACCTTGCCACGGTCCACTTCCACCCAATGCGGCGTTCCGGGGTGCGACCACTGCAATGCGTCCCGGCCCGAGGGAACGCTGAAGTCCTTCACCGCCTCGTCCACCAGCGCACACAGGTCCAACCGCTCGATCAGGAAATCCTTGCCCCGGCGGGCCTCGATGCGGGCCAGGTCCAACAGTTCGTCGACGATGGTGGCCATGCGCTCGGCCTGCCGGTGAACGGTCTGAAGCAACTCAGTTCGCCTTGCGGGCGGGTATTCGCGCATCATCAGCAATTCAGAAAACCCGATGATCGACGCCATGGGGGTGCGCAGTTCGTGGGCGGCGGTGGAAAGAAACTCGCTCTTGAGCCGGTCCACTTCGGTTTCGTAGGTCACATCCCGCAGATACAGCACCTGCGAAATGGCCCCTGGCGAGCCCTGGCGCCACTGCAGTTCAATCACCCGCTGCGCCGGGCGTTCCAGTTCAATGCGCGGCAACTTGCGCTTGGACTCATCACCGCTTGCCTGGGTCCGCAGTTCAGCCAGGCGAGGCATGCGCGCGTTGCTGGGCATCAGGGCCACCAGGCGCTGCTCCAGCCCGCTTTCGCCCAGTTCCATGGCCGTGCTTTCCGTCAGTCCGGTCAGGCGCGTAAAGGCCGCATTGACGTGGTTGATTCGGCCCCTTTCGTCGAAGGAGACGAACCCGTCGGGGCTGAGCGCAAAGATGGCGTCCAGGTGCTCGCCGTGCCGCTTGAGCTGCTTCACCAAGCGCGTCACCAGGCGCGAGACCTGCGCCAGGGTATCGGCCTTCTCACCTGCTGCCCCACCGACGGCTGCGCCGTGGTCGGGCAGCGTCACTCCAGACTCCAGCAGGCGCAGCAAGGCCCCAATGGCCGCCTCGCGCGAGCGCATCTGCTGCTGCAAGGCTTCCTCGAGCGCGCGGCGTGCACTCACATCCTGCAGCGAACCCAGCACCCGTGTGGCCCTCCCGTCCAGCGTCAGTTGGGAACGGCCCGCAGCGCGCACCCAGCGGTACTCGCCATGGCCGTCCATCACGCGCAGCTCCATCTCGAAGCTTTGCCCGCGCGCGATCAGTTCATTGAGTTGGGCCACCGCCGCATCGCGCTCGCTCGGATGCAGCCTTCCGATGAAGTCCTGCCGATGCCCGCCGAAGCTGCCGGTGGGCAGGTCCAGGAGCTCTTCCACTTCCGGCGTGACGAACAGCTCTCCGCTGTCCACATCCAGGTCCCAAAGGCCCTGCCGGCTGCCTGCGATGGCCAGTGCGAAGCGCTGCTCGCTCTCGGCGAGCTCGCCTTCGGCTTGCGCGTAGCGGCCCTGCACGCGCAGGGACAGCAGCACCCCAATGCTCACCAACACCGTGGTGATCAGCATCAGCGCCCCACCGGTGAGCAGGTGGACGATGCGGTTGGCCTGTCCCACTGTGTCGGAGAACTCGCGTTGCAGCGGCGTCAGCCGTTCATTGACATCCAGTACGCGGCGCATGGCCGCCCACTTGGCCTCGTCATCCCGGCAGGATGCGCTGACCACCTGCTTGAGGTCGGCCGCTGCCGCCTCCAGTTCGTCAACCAAGGCGTCCGCCTGCGCCCAGATCGTGATGGCCTGCTTGAAGAAGCTCACTTCGGCGAAGCGGATGAACAGCATGATCATGCTGTCGATGTCCGCCGGATGGTTTTGGCCCAGCAAGAAGCCCTCTCGGGCGGCGCTCTCGTCCGGTGTGGCCTGCGACAGGGCCAGCCGGGCCACCCGATCCCCTTTGGTGACCGACAGCGCTGCCACATAGTCCCTGTAGTCGGCCGGGTTGCAGGAGTTGGCGTACTCGGTCAGGTGCAGCACCGCATTCTTCTGCCCCTTGGACCACAGGCTTTCGCCGCTCACATAGGCCCGGGCAGCCGACATGAGTTCCATGCTGAACAACCCCAGGCTCACGCAGCCCAGGATCGTGAGCAGAAAAGGCCAGATCACCCGCAGCAGGCGGGGCAGCAACTGGGGCAATGGCGGGGATGACTTGGCGTAGCGGCGGTCGATCATGACGACAATGGCGACAATGGTGGCTTTTCGGCGCTCCTCGCATCATGGCACTGCTTGACCCCATTCGCGCCGTCATCCTGGACCTGGACGGGACATTGGTCGATACGCTGGGTGACTTCGAGTTGGCCCTGCGCTCGATGCTGTCCGACCTGGGCGTGCAGCCTGAGGCCGCCACTCGGGAATTCATTGGCCACACCGTGGGCAAAGGTTCGGAGTGGCTGGTGCAGCAGACACTGCGGCATGTGGGCTTGCACGCCGACAACCAGGATCTGTTCCAGCGTGCCCTCGACCGGTACCAACACCACTATGGCCTCATCAATGGCCAAGCCTCGGTGCTGTTCCCCGGAGTGGTCGAAGGCCTGCATGCCCTCAAGGCGGCGGGCTTGCGCCTGGCCTGCCTGACCAACAAACCCGGGCGTTATGCGCGCGAATTGCTGACCCACAAGGGATTGGACGGAGCCTTCGATCATGTATTTGGCGGCGACGCCTTCGCCCGCAAGAAGCCCGACCCTCTACCGTTGATTGAAACCTGCCGTGCGCTGGGGCACGACCCCGCCCACACCCTGATGGTGGGTGACTCCCTCAACGATGCCCAAGCGGGCCATGCGGCGGGCTGCCCCGTCGTGCTGGTGAGCTACGGTTACAACCACGGCCGGCCCATCCGCGAGGTGCCCGCGGCCGCCTACATCGACCGCCTGGACCAACTGCTGACCCTGAGGTCCACATCATGATGACTGAACTCGAATTCAAGAGCCTGGCTGCCCAGGGCTACAACCGCATTCCGCTGATCGCCGAGGCATTCGCTGACCTGGAAACCCCCCTGTCGCTCTACCTCAAGCTGGTGGGCGGTGCCACCCATGGTTTTCTGCTCGAAAGCGTCGTGGGGGGCGAGCGCTTCGGGCGCTATTCCTTCATCGGGCTGCCCGCGCGCACCGTGCTGCGCGCGCATCAGGGCGTGGTGGAGGTGATCACCGACGGCGAGGTGGTCGAGCGGCACGAAACCAACCCGCTGGACTTCATCGCGCAGTATCAGCAGCGCTTTCGCGTGGCACTTCGCCCCGGGCTGCCCCGCTTCTGCGGTGGTCTGGCGGGCTACTTCGGGTACGAAACCATCCGCAGCATCGAGAAGAAGCTGGCCGCCACGCGCAAGGACGGCGGCATCGGCACACCCGATATCCTGCTGCTGCAAACCGAAGAGCTGGCTGTCATCGACAACCTTTCGGGCCGCCTGTACCTGATCGTCTACGCCGACCCGGCGCGGCCCGAAGCCTACTTCGCCGCCAAGAAGCGCCTGGGTGAGCTCACCGACAAGCTGCGCTACAGCGTGGCCGCGCCGCAGGTGCGCAAGGGCCCGGCCTACCCGGTCGAGCGTGAGCTCACTCAGACCGAGTTCGAATCCATCGTGTTGCGCGCCAAGGAATACATCGCCGCGGGCGACTGCATGCAGGTGGTGCTGGGTCACCGGCTGCGCAAGCGCTACACCGAAAGCCCTCTGAGCCTTTACCGCGCCTTGCGCTCGCTCAACCCCAGCCCCTATATGTATTACTACGACATGGGCGAGTTCCAGATCGTGGGCTCGTCACCCGAGATCCTGGTTCGGCAGGAAAGGGATGGCCAGGGCGAAACCACCGTGACCATCCGCCCCATTGCCGGCACCCGCCCGCGCGGCTCCACGCCGGAGAAGGACGAGGCCAACGAGGTGGAACTGCTGGCCGACCCCAAGGAGCGGGCCGAGC
This sequence comes from Azohydromonas lata NBRC 102462, assembly GCA_945878385.1. GTDB lineage: Bacteria > Pseudomonadota > Gammaproteobacteria > Burkholderiales > Burkholderiaceae_C > RFTU01. Next base: position 24,012 of record CAMCTE010000005.1, read on the forward strand.
ATGTGATGCTGATCGACCTGGCGCGCAACGACCTGGGTCGCATGGCGCAAACCGGTTCCGTCGAGGTCACTGAAGCATTTGGCATCGAGCGCTATTCGCATGTCATGCACATCGTGAGCAATGTGCAGGCGCGCCTCAAGCAGGGCCTCACCCCGCTGGATGTGCTCAAGGCCAGTTTTCCGGCCGGCACCCTCAGCGGCGCTCCCAAGATCCGCGCCATGGAAATCATCGACGAACTCGAGCGCAGTGAGCGCGGCATCTACGGCGGCGCGTGCGGCTACCTCAGCTTTGCCGGGGACATGGATGTGGCCATCGCCATCCGCACCGGGGTGGTCAAGGACAACACCCTGTATGTGCAGGCCGGTGCCGGCGTGGTGGCCGACTCGGTCCCCGAGATGGAATGGCGCGAAATCGAGGCCAAGGCTCGCGCCGTGTTGCGTGCGGCCGAACTGGTGGAAGAAGGCTTCTGATCCGGGCCTCCTTGGCAGGGCCTGTCAGCTGCCGGGGTTCCAGCCCGATTGGCCGCGGTTGACCACCCGCACCATGCGGCCGTCCGGCCCGAAGAGGATGATCACCGCACGCGCGCCACTGAAGAGGCCCCAGGACTCGCCTCGGGCCCAACCGGCACGCAGGCTGCCATCGGACTCCCGCATCACATTGTTGGGTTGCCCCAGGCTGCGCTGGGCTTCGGCGTAGGTGGTCACGCCGGGCCGCAGGGCGTCCACATCGCGCATGGAAAAGTTCGGGCCGCTGGCGCAACCCGCCAAGGTCAGTGCGGCCAACAGGCCAGCGATTCGTTTCATCACACTGCTCCCAAAACTGAAGGGCGCCATGGGGTGCAGGGCCCTGGCCGCCACTGTTCTTTCCAGGCAGTTTAGCGCCGCCCCAACCGCACTGCCGTCACCTTTCATCCCCGCTGCTCGAGCGTGGCGTGAAAGTTGCCGCGACAATCCAGGCCCGAGACGCGAAGGAGGCCGCGCACGCCATGGTCCTGATGATCGACAACTACGACAGCTTCACCTTCAACCTGGTGCAGTACCTGGGTGAACTGGGCGCGCCGGTCCAGGTGGTGCGCAACGATGAGCTGACCCTGCAGGACATTGAAGCGTTGGCGCCCACCCACCTGGTGTTCTCGCCCGGCCCCTGTTCGCCCGCCGAGGCCGGCATCTGTGTGCCGGCCATCCGCCACTTCATGGGGCGGCTTCCCATTCTGGGCGTATGTCTGGGGCATCAGGCCATCGGCGCGGCCTTGGGGGGGCGCATCGTGCGCGCACCCCAGCCCATGCACGGCAAGACCAGCCTCATCCAGACCGACCGCAAGGGCGTCTTCACCAACTTGCCGCGTGACATCACCGTGATCCGCTACCACTCCCTGGTGATCGAAGAGGCCACCATGCCCGCCGAACTCGTGATCAGCGCCCGCAGTGAAGACGGACAGATCATGGCGGTGCGCCACCGCGAATTGGCCGACGGCCCGGCACCCTTGGAAGGCGTGCAGTTCCATCCCGAATCCATCCTCAGCGAGCACGGGCACGCCATGCTGCGCAACTTCCTGGCCATGGGGCGCCGCCCAGCATGATCGACCTGCGCAGCGACACCGTGACTCGCCCGACACAGGCCATGCGGCAGGCCATGGTGCTGGCCGAGGTAGGCGACGATGTGTTCGGCGACGACCCCACGGTCAACGCCCTGCAGGACCGCATCGCGGGCGATCTGGGCTTCGAGGCGGCCCTGTTCATGCCCACCGGCACGCAAAGCAACCTGTGTGCGCTGATGGCCCATTGCGATCGTGGCGACGAATACATCGTGGGCCAATTGGCCCATACCTACCGCTGGGAGGGCGGCGGCGCGGCGGTTCTGGGCAGCATCCAGCCCCAGCCACTTGCCCAGGGCCCGGATGGGCGCATCGAGTGGGCCGACATTGAAGCCGCCATCAAGCCTGACGATGCCCACTTCGCGCGCACGCGGCTGCTGTGCCTGGAGAACACCTGGGGCGGACAGGTCCTGGACGCGGGCTACGTGGCCGAAGTCACCACACGGGCCCATGCCCGCGGCCTGGCCACCCACTTGGACGGTGCGCGCTTGTTCAATGCTGCGGTGGCCAGTGGCCGACCGGCGCACGAACTCGTGGTGGGCTTCGACAGCGTGTCGGTGTGCTTCAGCAAGGGCCTGGGCGCGCCTGCGGGATCGGCCCTGTGCGGCAGTCGCGAGTTCATTGCACGGGCCCACCGCTGGCGCAAGATGACCGGCGGCGGCCTGCGCCAGGCCGGTATCCTGGCGGCTGCGGCTCTGCACGCCCTGGACCACCATGTGCCGCGCCTGACCATCGACCACAAGAACGCCCAAGCCCTGTACCGCGGCCTGCAAGACCTGCCGGGCGTCACGGTTCACGCGCCCCAGACCAACATCGTGTTCTTGGATCTCGCGCCCGAAGCGGCCGCCCGGCACCCGAACGGTGCCGCCGCGGCACTGTCGCAGGCGGGCGTGCTGTGCACCGGTGCCGCGCGGCTGCGTTTGGTCACGCATCTGGACGTATCGGCCGAACAGATCGCGCAAGCCGTGGCCATCATCCGCCGAGTCTTGGCTTGAAGCGCCTCATCGAGAATCATCGGGAATGACAGAGGGACCCATGACCATCAGCAACTCCGAAGCCCTGGTGCGTGTCATCGAACACCGCGAGATCTTCCACGACGAGATGCTCACCCTGATGCGCCGCATCATGGGTGGCGAAATGTCGCCCGTGATGATCGCAGCCTTCGCCATGGGACTTCGGGTGAAGAAGGAAACCATCGGCGAGATTGCTGCCGCGGCTCAGGTCATGCGCGAACTGGCCACGCCCGTCCATGTGGAGGACCGCAGCCACCTCGTGGACATCGTGGGCACGGGCGGCGACAGTTCCCACACCTTCAACATCTCCACCGCATCCGCCTTCGTGGCGGCAGCGGGTGGCGCGCGCGTGGCCAAGCACGGCGGGCGCAGCGTCAGCTCCACTTCGGGCAGCGCCGATGTGATGGAAGCCCTGGGTGCGCGCATCGACCTGCAGCCCGAGCAGGTGGCCGCTTGCTTGGCCCAAACCGGCATCGGCTTCATGTTCGCGCCGAATCACCATGCCGCCATGAAGCACGCCGCGCCGGTTCGCAAGGAACTCGGCGTGCGCACCATCTTCAACATCCTCGGCCCGCTGACCAATCCGGCCTCGGCGCCCAACACGCTCATGGGCGTCTTCCACCCCGACCTTGTGGGCATCCAGGTGCGCGTGCTGCAGCGCATGGGCGCCGAACATGCCCTGGTCGTCTACGGCATGAACGGCATGGACGAGCTGTCCATTTCCGGCGAATCGATGGTGGGTGAACTGCGCAACGGGCAGATCCAGGAGTACACCGTGCACCCGAGCGATTTCGGCATGCCCGTGTACGACAGCCGCGTGCTGCGGGTGTCCAACCGCGATGAATCGGTGGCCTGCATCCGCCGTGCGCTGGCCAATGAAGAAGGGCCCGTGCGCGACATCGTGCTGCTCAATGCCGGTGCGGCGCTCTACGCCGCCGGCCGTGCGTCCACGATGGGCGAGGGCATCAAGCTGGCCCGCGAAACCGTGGCCAGCGGGGCCGCGCAAGCCCGGCTGCAGCAATTCGTGGCCGCCACACAGGCCCTGGTGGCCTGAGAAGTCAACAAGTCCATGTCCGACATCCTCCAGAAGATCGTCAGCGTCAAACACGAAGAGTTGGCCGCAGCGCGCCAGCGCCGCAGTTTGGCTTCTTGGCGCGAAGCGGCTGAAGCCCGCCGCGACTTGCGCGGTTTCGTGCAGGCCCTGCGAAGCCAAGTGGCCCACGGCCGCAGTGCCGTCATTGCCGAAATCAAGAAGGCCAGCCCCAGCAAGGGCGTGATCCGCGAGCATTTCGTGCCGGCCGAGATTGCGAAGTCCTACGCGCAGCACGGCGCGGCCTGCCTGAGCGTCCTGACGGATGAGCGCTTTTTCCAGGGCAGCACGGCCTACCTGGAGCAGGCGCGCCAGGCCTGCAGCCTGCCTGTGCTGCGCAAAGACTTCATGGTCGACGAATACCAGGTGCATGAGGCGCGGGCCATGGGCGCCGACTGCATCCTGTTGATTGCCGCCTGCCTGGACGACGCGCAAATGCGCGACCTGGAGGCCTGCGCCCACGCCCTGGGCATGGATGTGCTGGTGGAGGTGCACGACGCCCCCGAACTCGATCGCGCCCTGCGCCTGAAGACGCCCCTGGTGGGCGTGAACAACCGCAACCTGCGCACCTTCGAGGTGTCGCTGCAGACCACCCTGACCCTGCAGCAACAAGTCCCTGCCGACCGTCTGCTGGTGACGGAAAGCGGCATCCTCGGGCCACAGGACGTGCGCCTGATGCGCGACGCCGGCATCCACACCTTCCTGGTGGGTGAAGCCTTCATGCGGGCGCAAGACCCGGGCGCCGCCCTGGCGCAGCTCTTCGCCTGAAGGCCGCCGCAGACCCGGCGCCACGCCGATGAGTGATCTCTTCTTGCCGGCCAATGCGCTGGGTGAACCGCTGTCACGGCACCTGGCCCGAGCGTGTGGCCTGAACGACTCGGCTGAAGGTGTTGACGGGGCTGAGGCGGCCGAGGCGGCCGGGGAGGCCAAGGGGCCTGAATGCGGCGGGCTCGGTGGCTGGGCCTCCGTGGTGGGCGACTGGTTGGAAAGCGCCGCCGGCCGCGGCCTCGTGGCCGCCGTGGAAGCCCGGCAGATGGCCGGCGCACGGGTGTACCCGTCGCAAGTGCTGAGGGCGCTGCAACTCACGCCCCTGGCCGCGGTGCGGGTGCTCATCCTCGGGCAGGACCCGTATCACGGCCCCGGTCAGGCGCAGGGCCTGGCGTTTTCCGTGCCCGCCGGAATGCGGCTGCCACCCAGCCTGCGCAACATCCTGCGGGAGCTGCAGCGTGATCTGGGGGCCGTTTCCGAACAGGCCGCCGCGGGCGACCTCAGCGCCTGGGCCCGCCAGGGTGTGCTGCTGCTCAACACCTGCCTGACGGTGGAGGAGGGCACGCCGGGTGCGCACGCTCGCCTGGGGTGGGAATCGCTCACCGATGCGTTGGTTCAGGCGGTGGCCGCCAGGCCGCAGCCCCTGGCTGCACTGCTGTGGGGCGCGCAGGCGCAGGCCAAGACAAGACTGCTGCAGGCCGGTGCCCCTGCCGCTTCGCCACGCTTGATGCTGCAGAGCAACCACCCTTCGCCCCTGTCGGCCCGTCGGCCGCCCGTGCCCTTCCTGGGGTGCGGGCATTTTTCGCAGGTCCAGTCATTCCTCGCAGCCTGCGAACCCGAGCGCCCGCCCATCACCTGGTGAGGGTGCTCCCCGAGAAAAATTGCTGCTATACTGCGGAGTTCGCTGCGGAGGGGTGCCCGAGTGGCTAAAGGGGGCAGACTGTAAATCTGTTGGCTTACGCCTACGCTGGTTCGAATCCAGCCTCCTCCACCAAGCGAATCCCGAAGCCGTGCAGCCGGCGCCGAAAGGTGGCCACTGTGCAAGGCGGGAGTAGTTCAATGGTAGAACCTTAGCCTTCCAAGCTAATGACGCGGGTTCGATTCCCGTCTCCCGCTCCAGCCGTTGGCAACAAGGCTGGAAGCTCTGTCAGAAGCTGTCAGGTGTGGGGTTGGGTGTGTGGGTGGTTGCAGCGACGCCACCG
>CAMCTE010000006.1 GCA_945878385.1 Azohydromonas lata NBRC 102462
AGTAAGCCAGCAGCACCGGCGCTTCGAAGCCGGGCACCAGGCGCTTGTAGCTGTTGGTGGTCGGGTTCGTGATCGCGTTCAGGGCACGGGCGTGCTTGATGATGCCGCCGATGTAGTACAGCGCGAAATCACTCAGGCCTGCATAGCCGTCACCGGCGAACAGGTTCTTGCCGTCCTTCCAAACGGACTGGTGCACGTGCATGCCGCTGCCGTTGTCGCCCACCAGGGGCTTGGGCATGAAGGTGGCCGTCTTGCCATAGGCCGCAGCCACATTGTGGATCACGTACTTCTGCAGCTGCAGCCAGTCGGCTCGCTCGATCAGCGTGCTGAACTTGGTGCCGATTTCCATCTGGCCGGCGTTGGCCACTTCGTGGTGGTGCACTTCAACGGGGATGCCCAGCGATTCGAGGATCAGGCACATCTCCGAGCGCATGTCCTGGCCGGAATCGACCGGGGGCACGGGGAAGTAGCCGCCCTTCACGGTGGGGCGGTAGCCCTTGTTGCCGTGCTCGTAGTTCTTGCCGGTGTTCCAGGCGGCTTCTTCGGATTCGATCTCGAAGAAGGAGCCACCCATCTCGTTGCCCCAACGCACGCTGTCGAAGATGAAGAATTCGGGTTCCGGTCCGAAGTAGGCGGTGTCGCCCAGGCCGGTGGAGCGCATGTAGGCTTCGGCGCGCTTGGCCAGGGAACGGGGGTCGCGCTCATAAGGCTTGCCGTCGCTGGGCTCGATCACATCGCAGGTCAGGATCAGCGTGGGCTCTTCGAAGAACGGGTCGATGTTGGCCGTGTTGGCGTCGGGCATCAACAGCATGTCCGAGGCCTCGATGCCCTTCCAACCGGCAATCGAAGAGCCGTCGAAGGCGTGACCCGAGGTGAACTTGTCCTCATCGAAGTGGGACACCGGCACCGACACGTGTTGTTCCTTGCCGCGGGTATCGGTGAAACGGAAGTCAACGAACTTGACGTCGTTTTCCTTCACCATCTTCATCACGTCGGCGACGCTCTTGGACATTGAGTTTTCTCCTGGGGGCTGTCTGGTTCAAATGAAGCCCGCACCGGATTCGGGCGGGTTGAGCGCCATCAAATCGCGCACGGGGGAACTTTAGCAGGGACCATGCCAGATCCCTGGGTAATCCCCGGGTTTTGCACCCGGGCGAAGGGCGGGCTCCACCGAGTTGCACTGCACCTTATTGGTGCAATCAATCATCAACGCACCATCTCGGGGCCCATGGATGCACCAAATTGATTCAACTTGTGCTTCAAGGCGGTGAATGCGTCCTGGCTGGCCACCTCCGTGCCCTTGACCCCCAGCTCGATATGGCGCCCCCACTGCGGGTGGTCCACGCTGGGCAGGCTGAACACCTTCACGCCGACATGCTCGGCCTCGATGGCCTCCATCAGTGGGGTGAGGCTGGCCTCCATCGCACCAAAGACGATCACCGAGCGCTCGGTCTGCTTCTGCCCGCCATGCAGGTGCGCATAGCGCCCGTCCAGCAGGTTCTCGATCATGGGCCAGGCCATCACCGGGAAACCAGGCACGAAGTGCACCTCGCCCACGGTGAAGCCGGGGATCTTGTTGTAGGGGTTGGGGATGATCTGCGCGCCCGCCGGAAACACGCCCATGTTCAAGCGGTGCATATTGTCGGCACGGTCGGGCTCGAACACGTTGCCCTGCTCGGCAGCCACTTCCTTCATCCGTTCGATGATCAGCTCTCGCGCTTGAGGGTGCAAGATCAATTCCACACCCGCGGCCGCAGCGGCGCACTGCCGCGTGTGGTCATCGGGCGTGGCGCCAATACCGCCGCAGGAGAAAACCGCATCGCCGCTGGCGAAGGCATCGCGCAGCACCGCGGTGATGCGTTCGCGGTCGTCACCCACATAGCGTGCCCAACTCAGTTGCAGGCCGCGGGCAGCGAGCAGTTCGATCACCTTGGGCAGGTGCTTGTCCTGGCGCTTGCCCGAGAGGATCTCGTCGCCGATGATGATGAGGCCGAAGTTCATGCGGTATCCGTTTTCACAAGTGCATGCGAGGTGGGCAGCGCGTCCAGCAACTCACCCTCCGTCTTCAGGCGGTGGCGCTGCAGTGCCGCCAGCAGGTAGTGCGCAAACCACAGCGAGGTCAAAGCGAAGACCGCCGTGTACAGCCAGATCGAGGCCATCATCACCAGCGGTGCCAGCACCAGCGTGAGCGCGCTGAAGGCCCACACCGCGCCGGGCGCCGCCCCCATCAGGCCCGACACCACGCCCATGCCCAAAAGCGCCCAGCGGTGTTCGCTCATCAGGGCCTTGCGTTCCTGCGGCGTGGCGTGGTCGGCCAGCACATCGAAGCTCATCACCTGCATGGCCAGCCAGCCCCACACCAGCGGCGGGATCACCAGCACCATCGGCGGCACCAGCCACAGGGGGATCGAGACCAGCAAGACCAACAGGGCCAAGAGCGACAGGCCCACCGACCGCAGCACCGACCACCACACGGGCGAGCCCTTGCGCCGCTCCAGGTGCTCGAAGCGCCGCTGCGCCACCAGCTTCACCAGGGTCGGCGTCATGAACTGCGCCACCACCATCAGGCAGGCCACCACCAGCACCGGCACCACCGCCGCCACCAGTATCAAGGGTGCCAGCACCGTCTTCAGGCTCGGCGCGCCGACGGATTCCAACCACTTGAGCGCCGCCCCCAGCATGGCCGACATCTCCAGCGCCTCGCGCACCAGGGCCACGCCGTCTTCCCAGTACACCCAGGTCAAGGCGCCACAGAGCATCATCAGCATCGCCAGCGGCATCAAGGACAGCGCCATCACCCGCGGCATCAGGCAGTAGCCCGCGGAACGTGCCAGTGCGTCCATCACGCCTTTGAAGTTCACGCCCGCCCCACCAGGCGCATCAGCCCCAGGCGCTGTTGTGCCCAGAAACCTTGCCCGTAGTCGCGCCCGCCGTGCTCGGGCAATTGGTCGCGCAAGCCTGTGGCCGGGTAGCCCGGACGGTGGTCGGCCGTGCCGAAGAGCTGGTCCCAGAAGGGGAACAGCACACCGTAGTTGCAGCCGCGCACCGCCGCCGCGCGCTGGCCGTGGAATTCCTCCAGCGGTTCAATCGCGTGGTGGCGGCGGTGGAACATCGGGCTCACCAGCAGGCGTTCACCCAAGCGCCCGAAAGAAAGACGCAGGTTCGCGTGCGAAAGGTTTTCCATCAGCTGCATCACCACCACCAGCGCTACGAACTGTGCGGGCGCCACCCCGATCACCAGACCCACGAACACGAACACCGCGTCGTGGATCACATCGTCCAGCAGGTGGTTGCGGTTGTCGGTCCAGGCCGTCATGTGGCGCTGGCTGTGGTGCAGCGCATGCAACTGCCACCACCAGCCCCAACGGTGCTGCAACCAATGCAGCGTCCAGCCCAGCAGGTCAAAGGCCAGCAGGTAGATCAGGAAGGACACCCAGGCCACATCGCTGACACCGGGCCACACCGCATCCAGGTGCCAGCTCGGCAAGCCCCAAGTGCGCAGCAGGCCCAGGCCGCTGCTCCACACAGGTTCCAGCGTCACGAACAGCAGCGCGCGGAACAGGCCCAGGCGGTGGATCACGGTATAGATCACATCGGGCCGAATGGCCGCACGAACGGCCGCGCGATCAGACGGCGGCGCCACTTCCACCGGCCGCCAGCGCTGCAAAGGCACCAGCACCAGGGCCACCACCGCCAACTGTGCTGCGCCCGCCAATAGCCACAGGGCGCCGACATAGCCGTCTTCCAACTGGCCGTCCAGCCCCATCGCCAACATCAGCGGCAGGATCAGGTGTTCAAACACCGCCTGCTGCAGGGCATCCCACCACTCCATCATCACTGTCTGCCTTCGTTCAGGGGCGCTGGCCGCGCAAATGCAGGCCCATGCACCGGGTGGTCACGCAGGGTGCGAAAGCAAAAGCCCCGCGCCTTCAATCCCTCGATCAGCGGCTCCAACACCGCCGGAGCCCAGGGGTCCTGCCGGTCCCAGATGCCCAGGTGTGCCACCAGCACATCGCCCGCGCGCAGGTCGCGCAGCGCCTGCCTCAGCAATTGTTCGTTGGGGAAACGCACACTGTCGAGTTCATCCCCAAGAAACCCCGCCGGCGTCCAGCCCACATGCTCGAAACCACAGGCCTGCGCGGCTGCGCGCAGTTCAGTTGAAGTGCGGCCGGCCGGTGCGCGAAAGGCCGCAGCCATGTGGTGGCCGGTCATTTCCTGCAGCCGCTGGGCGGGCCGGCGCAGTTGGTCACAGTAGGCCGCCGCATCAGCCACCAAGGTGCGGCCGCGCTGCGGGCCTTGAGTGGCCTTGAAGCGCCATGGGCCCTTGGCCGGTTCGCCGGTTGCCCGCCGCTCGCCCGGCTCCGCCGCCTTGGGCGCAGACCCCGCCTGCGGCAGCAGCACCCAATGGTCCCAGGTGTGCGAAGCAAAGGCATGCCCCTCGGCCACACGCGCGCGCCACCACGGTGCCCATTGATCGTCCAGGCTGTGCCCACCGGTTCGGGTTCGTTCGCTGGCCAGAAAAAACGTCGCCGGCACCTGGTGGCGCTTGAGCACATCGGCCACCAGTTCGGCCACACCCATGTGGCCGGTGTCGAAGGTGAGGTACAGCGGTTGGTTGCAGGCCGAGGCCGCACCGCACATCCACAGCAGCGCCGCTGCCGCCCCCTGCACCGCACGCCCAACGGGTTTCATACTGCCCACACCGGCCCGCCGCGCTAGATGCGCCCGGCGTGCGCCAGCGTCCACACCCCGTGAGGCGAGCGGCCCACCGGTACCTGGCGAATGATCCGCTTGTCGACCGTGTCGATGTAGGTCAGCTTGCGGGCCCAGCGGGAACTCACCAACAGCGTGCGCTGGTCGGCCAGCAGTTCCATGCAATCCGGGCCGCCGGGAGCGGTGAATTGCTCCACCACACTCAAGGTTTGCGTGTCGATCAGGCTGATGGTGTTGGCCACCCGGTTGCTGACGAACACATGGCGCTTGTCGCCCCGCGCGCGGAACGCATGTGCGCCCTTGCCGGTGGTGATGCGCTTGACCAATTTGGGTACGGGGCCACTCACATCGTAGGCCTCAACCGTGTCCGAGCCCGTCATGCCGATGAACAGCGTGCGGTCATCCGCCGTCAAGTACAGGTCGGCCGGCATCTTGCCGATCGGCACCGTGTAGCGCACCGCCTGCGTGGCCAGGTCCAGTGCCACCAACTGATCGCTGTCCTGCAGCGTGGCATACACCACCGTGCTCTTGCTGTCGATCATCAGGTGGCTGGGCGTCTTGGCCGCATGCACCCGTTTGGCCAGCGCCAGCGGCGCTTCAGGCTGCTGCGGCTGCCAGCGGTAGATGTCGATGTGGTTCAACCGGTTGGCCGCGGTCACGAACCACTTCATGTCCGGTGAAAACCGCAGGTGGTAGGGGTCCACAATTTGCCGCACCGTGCGCTGCACCTGCGCACTCATCGGGTCGACGAAGGTCAGGGAATCAGAAGCCGCATTGGCCACGATCACACTTTTTTCATCGGGCGTCAGGTACAGGTGGTGCGGCTCTTTGCCTGTGGCCAGGCGCGTGCGCTCGGTATGCGTGTTCGGGTCGATCACGCTCACATCGGCATCCAGCGAATTGAGCACGAAGATGGGCGTGGGGACGCTGGGGCCGGCAGGCGCGGGCACAGCGGGCACAGCGGGCACAGCGGGCACAGCGGGCACAGCGGGCACAGCGGGCTTACCCGCCGGCGCCACCGCCTGGGCAGCCGCCTGTGCAGCCGCTGAAAGCGACCATACCGCCCACGCTGCGGCGCTGCCCGCCTTCAACAGCGCCCGACGCGGTTTCAGATCGGTCATCGAGATGGCAGGCTCCGGTGGCACGCTCACTCGTCGTCACCAAAGATGCCACCGAGCACGGCGCCACCGGCCACGGCACCCAGCACCGAACCCTGCTCCTTGGAGCCACCCATCTGCGGCGCGGCCGCAAAGATGCGCGAGGCCAGGCGCGAGAAGGGAATGCTCTGCAGCCACACCGTGCCCGGGCCGGTCATCTTGGCGAAGAACAGGCCTTCGCCGCCGAACAAGGCCGTCTTGATCTTACCCACATACTGGATCTCGAAATTCACATTCGGGGTGTAGGCCACCACACAGCCCGTGTCAATGAACAGGGTCTGCCCGGGCTGCAATTCGCGCTTGATCACCGTGCCGCCGGCGTGCACAAAGGCCAGGCCGTCGCCTTCCAAGCGCTGCATGATGAAGCCTTCGCCGCCGAAAAAGCCCACCGAAAGCTTCTGTTGGAAGTGAATGCCCAGCGACACGCCGCGCGCCGCACACAGGAAGGAGTCCTTCTGGCAAATGAGCATGCCGCCCATCTGCTTCAAGTCCATCGGCAGGATCTTGCCCGGGTAGGGCGCGGCAAACGCCACGCGCTGCTTGGCCGAGGCGTTGTTGGTGTACACCGTGGTGAACAGGGATTCGCCAGTGATCAACCGCTTGCCTGCGCCCAACAGCTTGCTGAAGAAGCCACCCTGCTGCTGGCTGCCGTCGCCGAACACCGTGTCCATGCCGATGCCCGCATCCATGAACATCATGCTGCCGGCCTCACCCACTGCTGCCTCGCCGGGGTCGAGTTCGACCTCCACGAGTTGCATTTCAGAACCCTTGATCTCGAAATCCACCACGTCCATGGCCATGTTGTGCGCTCCAGTCGATTGGGGTCGGGACGCTCCCGACGCAGCCGGAAATGGTACCGAATCCCCATGACAGTTCGGCCAAGGCCCGCATAATTCCCATCATGAGCGAGCAAGACGCGCCGCGCCCCTCCGACCGCCATGTGCAGTCCTTTGCCCGCGGCCTGCAGGTCATCCGCAGTTTCGACGCGGGCCATCCGGCCCAAACCCTGTCTGAAGTCGCCGCCCGTACCGGCCTGACCCGGGCGGGGGCCCGGCGCATCCTGCTCACCCTGCAGGGCCAGGGTTATGTCCAGGCCGACGGGCGCCAGTTCCGTCTCACGCCCCGCATCCTGGACCTGGGCTTTGCCTACCTCAGCTCCCAGCCCTTGTGGCATTTGGCCGAACCGGTGATGCAGCGCTTGGCCGAAGCCGTGCACGAAAGCTGTTCGATGGCGGTGCTGGACGGCGCCGAGATCGTCTACCTGTTGCGCGTGCCGGCTCGCAAGATCATGAGCATCAACTTGGGGGTAGGCAGTCGGCTGCCGGCCTATTGCACCTCGATGGGTCGGGTGTTGCTGGGTGGCTTGCCTTTGCAAGACCGGCATGCCGCACTGGGCGCGGCCCCTTTGCCCGCGCGCACGGCGGCCACGCTCACGGCACCCGAGGCCGTGCTGAAGGCCATCGATCAATCGCGCGAACAGGGCTGGTGCTTGGTGGCCGATGAGCTGGAGCAAGGCCTGACCTCCCTGGCCGCCCCCATCGAAGACCGCAGCGGCCGCGTCACTGCGGCGCTGAACATCAGCACACACTCCAGCGCCCCGCGCGAGGCCTTGCTCGCGCAATCCCTACCCGCCCTGCGGCAAGCGGCCCGGGAAATCTCCGACCTCTTGCGGCGAACCGGCCATTGAGCGCCACGCGGCTGCACCCCTTCAAGGCCGGCGGCACCCTGCACCGCCAAGCATGGCATGCCCTGGGCCACCTGCCCACGGCCGGTGGGGCGCCCTTTTGGGCCGACCTTCAAATCCTTCGTCAGCCCCTGGCCTTCACTCGGACGGTCCACGCCCAACTGGGGTCCGTGGCGCGCACGGTCATTGGCGGGCAACCCCATGTGCTGCTGCTCAGTGCCAACGCGCTGGAGACCGTTCTGCTCGACCGAGACCGCATCTTCAGCGCCAAGGGAGGGTGGTCCTCGCTGATGGGCGACCTGTTTCCCCGAGGCCTGTTGCTGCGCGATGGCGACGAGCACCGCCACCACCGCCGCCTGCTGCTGCCCTCCATGAAACGCGAGGCCCTTCAGGGATATCTTCAAAGAATGGAAGCCCCCGTGCAAGCGGCGGTCGGCCAGTGGGTACAGGCCGGCCAGTTGCCAGCCCTGGGGCTGCCGGCCATGCGCCACCTGGCGCTGTCTCGGGCGGCCGACCTGCTGCTGGCGCTGCGAGATGCGCAGGAAGTGAAGCGCGCCGAACACGACTTCAGTGAACTGGTGGAAGCCTCCACCGCCCTGATCCGCCTGCCGCTGCTGGGCCGCCGCTATGCGCGGGGTTTGCGGGCACGCGGCCGGCTGGTGGCTCAACTCTTGAGCCTAACCCGGCACCGCCGTGCTCGACCAGGGCCCGACCTGTTGAGCCAGCTCGTGCAGGCCCGCGACGAGGAAGGCCATCAACTGCAGGACGATGAAGTGGTGGACCACCTCGTGTTCCTGATGATGGCCGCGCACGACACCACCGCCAGCGCGCTCACCTCAGCCCTGGTGCTGCTGGCGCAGCATCCCCATTGGCAGGCTCAACTGCTCGAAGAACTGCACAGCGAAGACTCTTCTGCAGACCTGATGGGCCGCTTGGCCGCGCGCAACCAGATGGGCCGTGTCATCCGCGAGGTGCTGCGCCTGCATCCGCCCGTGGCCTTCCTGCAGCGGCAGACGCTGGCCGAAGTGGAGGTTGACGGTGTGCGCCTGCCGCGCGGGGCCCTGCTCACCCTGGCCCCCCTGCATGTGCAGCGGGATTCCCAGTGGTGGGCAGAGCCAGACGCCTTTAATCCCGACCGGTTCAACCCCGACCGGTTCAAGCCCGACAGCGGCCGGTCCACAGACCCCACGCCCCACCCCTACGCTTGGACGCCCTTCGGCGGCGGTGCACACCTGTGCCTGGGCCTGCATCTGGCCGATGCGCAGATGCGGCTGGTGCTGGGGGCTTTGCTGAAAAGCGCCCAGTGGCACTTGCCCGAGGGCAGCACGCCCACTTGGCGGCATGCGCCCATCACCCATCCGGTAGAGCGCATCCCCCTGCGGTTCACGCCACGCTGACCTGTCCTCAGAAGTAGCCGGTCAGCCCCAGGCCCCAGTGGTGCGAAGACGTGCTGCCACCGCCGATCAGGCTTGATGCCGGAGGCGCCAATTTGGTGCTGCTCCAATCCAGCCGGCCATCCACGGTCAGGCTCGGGCTCAATCGCCATGAAAGCCCCACGCCCACCATCGGATCGGTTCGCGTGTGGGTCGTCTCTTCAGACGCCAAGCCCGTACCCGCGCTTTCCGTAAACCGCGCACGGTTGGACAGCGCACCCGCACGCGCGGCGAACTGCCAGTCGTTCGTCAACGGCAACAGCCACGCCACGCCCACACCCAGCCCGCGCATGCGCAGTTCGCTGGACTGCAAGCCAACAGCACCCATGCCATCGGCCCGCACCCGGCCCTGCTCGGTGGCCACCAGTTCCAATGCACCCTGCGGTGCGAACTGCCACGCGCCGGTCAGTCGCCATCCGGCATCGTGGCGGTCGCAGTAGGTGGCTTGCGGGCAATCGGTGCGCCAGTAGGAAGCCGTGGCCGCCAAGCCCAGGGAAAAGTCTTTGGCCTGCCCGAAGGACATCGTTTGAGCTGAACCCACCATGGGCGCCACCATCATGAGCGTTCCCAGGACCGCGCCCGCCGCAGTCCGCTTCAACGCCGGCCTCTTGGGCTGTGCGCCCGCTCGTTCAAATCTCATGCTGGATGCTCCTGGTCATCGTTTTGAAGGAGCTTGCATGGTGACCAGGCGCAGCGCCCATGCGCTGCGCACGCTCAAGGTTCATGCGGCGGCCACAACCGCCTGCGCCACCGCCAGGCATGAAGTCAATCCCGGCGATTCCATTCCGTACAGGCCCACCCAGCCCGCCACACCGTGCTGAGCCGGGCCGCTGATCATGAAATCAGCCGCCGGATCACCCGGGCCCGCAATCTTCGGGCGAATGCCCGTGTAGGCGGGCACCAGTGCGCCTTCGGGCAATGCGGGCCAGTAGCGGCGGATGTCGCGCTCAAATGCCAAGCGGCGCGGTTCATTCACCGCATAGTCCAAATGGAGCTCGTCGGGTTGCACGGCCAGGTCGGCTCGCAAGGAGTTCGCATGGGTCGACCCCATGGCAACGAGCCACTCCACATCCGGCCCGAATCGCGCCTGCCCGCCCAGGTCCAGTGTGAGGTGCGTGCCCAGGCCCGCTGCCGTGTGTACCGGGTACACCAAGCGCGAAAACGGCGCCCTGCCCTGCAGGCTGAAATAGTGGCCCTTGCAGAAGTGGGCCTGCGGGATGTGTTCGCCCGGCAACCCCTGAATGCGCCGCGCGATGGCCGGCGCCGTCAAGCCCGCCGCATTCACCACGGTTCGCGCTTGCAGGCTCATGGTTTCGGCGCCAGGTTCAGTCCCACCCACGCGCAATACCACCGTGCCGTCGCCTCGAACCTCGCCGCCCACCACCGGGCTGCACAGCGCCAACTGCGCGCCATGCGCCTGCGCCTGGCCCAACAGCGCCGTCATCAAGGCATGGCTGTCGATGATGCCCGTGCCCGGTGAATGCAGGGCCGCCACCGCACGCAAGGCAGGCTCCATCAGGCGTGCGTGGTCAGCATCCACCAGCACCGCCTCGTGAACCCCGTTGGCCTGCGCCTGCGCGTGCAGGCGCTCAATGGCCGGCGCTTCGGCGGTTTCGGTGGCCACGACCAACTTGCCCGTCAGGCGGTGCGGCACGCCAAACCGCTGGCAAAACTCCAACAGCAGCGCCCGGCCGCGCACGCACCACTGCGCCTTGAGCGAACCGGTCGGGTAGTACAGCCCCGCGTGAATCACCTCGCTGTTGCGCGAACTCACGCCGGTGCCGAACGCCGTCTGCGATTCCAGAATCAGCACCTCGCGCCCGGCCACGGCCAAGGCCCGCGCCACAGCCAGGCCCACCACACCGGCACCGATCACCACAGCGTCTGCTTGTTCCATCGTCTATGCCCACACCAAGACTCGCTCACCAGCCGCCGAGCCTCGTTACCAATAAGTCCCAGCCCAAGTCACCACCCGCCCCCCGCTGCCCAGCTTGAACCGCGCCAGGCCGGGGTTGGCCACGGTATTCACCCCGCCCAGGTCCAACTGCTGCACGCCGCGCTCGGCCAGCAAGGAGCAGGCTTGCCACATCAGCAGGTTGTGCGCGCTGTGCTCGCGGCCGTTGTCATCGGTCCATCCCAGGTGGTAGGTGGCCGTGGTGCCGTGCACCAGGAACGTCATGCCGGCGCAGCGCTGGTTCTGCAGTTCAGCGGCCAGCGTCAACAGCGCCTGTGAAGGCTTGCGGTGGGCGGCCTGGAACGCCTCCACGAAACCAGTGGGCAGGCTCAGGTAGCGCCGCTCCTTGCGTTGGGCGGCCTCGGCCTTCACCAGCCAATCGTAGTCGCTGCGCTTGTTGCCGCACACCCGCACCTTCAAGGCACCGCGCTCGGCCGCCGCCAAGCGGTTGCGCCAACGCCCTTCCTGCGCGGCGCGGCGGTCGGCTTCGGGGCGCGTCAGGTCCAGCAGCACGGTGGAACGGCCCGTGGTCAACCTGGTGCTCTTTGAAAAAACATGAGGGCTCTCGGCGCCGAGCGCATCCATCGCAGGGCTGAACAGCGCCATGCGCGGGCGGCGCAGCGGCAGGGTGCTGCGCATCAGGGCCAGAGCCTGCTGCTGCAGGGCGGCGCCGCCTTCGTGGCCGCCTTCGTGGCCGTCTCCGGGTTTGTCTTCGCGGTTTTCGCCGCCCTGCACACTCGCACCCGCCGCCCACAACGGCCCACCCTGACAAAGGGTAAAGCGGACAAACCAGGGCAGCCGCTGCACGATGAACTGCGCGGCCGCCAACCATGGCGACTTGGGCGACGCATCCTGCGTGATGGCCACCCGCAGGCAAGGAACACCCAGGCTCTGCATGGCCTGACCGTAGGCCCAAGTCTGCTGCAGGCCCGCCCGCGCGCCATCAGCAAAGGCGTCCCAACGGTGGCGGTCATCCAGGTTCCAATGCGCGTGCATCCCGTGATTACACTCGAAATGATGAACGCAACCCCAAAGCCTTCGGGCGGTTCAGACCAGGGCGCGGTGATGGGCTGGCGCTTGCCTGGCGAACGCCTCACGCCCGCAGGCTGGGCGGTGTTGTTCGCCGTGTTCCTGCTGCCCGTGTTGAGTGTGGGGCTGCTGTTGGACGCCCTCGCGCAGTTGATCTTTGGCTGGTGCCTGGGCGTGTGGTGCTGGTTTTAGTGTGCAGGCACGGTTGAATAGGCGACCACCCGTGAGCCTGTCCAGGCCGAACTACTGCGCCCGCAACCACGGGCTCACGCGGTAGCGCTCGCCCCGGTAGTGCGCGTCCAGCCGGTCCAGCAGCGCCACCACGCCGGCCACGTTCCAACCGGCCAACCACTCGAATGGCCCGGCCGGGTAGTTCACGCCCATCTTCATGGCGGCATCAGCCCCCTCGGGCGTGCACACGCCCTGGTGCACCGCGTCGGCGGCTTCGTTGATCAACATGGCCACCGTGCGGGCCACCACCAGGCCCGGGGTATCGGCCGCCTCGCAGGGCTCCAAACCCTGGCTCAACAGATGGGCCACCGCCACCGCGCGCTGCTCGGCGCTCAGGCCGGGTGCCGTGGCGAAGGCGAGTGCACCCTTGCCCATCACCCGGTCGTGCACCACCACGGCGTTGGTTCCCAGATCACGCGCCCATTCGCGCGCCGTGCGCCCATCGGTGGGCACGATGTGTACGCCCTGCACCACCACGCCGCCGTGCCGGTCGTCAGCGGCCGCGCGCGCCGCAGCTGACGCCTCCACCGGCTCCACCGTCACCTTTGGCAGGGGCGGCACACCTTCCGGGTACCGGTAGAAGCCGCGCCCAGTCTTGCGGCCCAGCATGCCGCCATCCACCAGCTCGCGCTGCATCAGCGAAGGCACATAGCGCTTGTCGTAGAAGTTGGCCTCGTACACCGAATTCGTCACCGCGAAGTTGGTGTCGTGGCCAATCAGGTCCATCAGCTCACACGGCCCCATCCGAAAACCCACCGTCTTCAGGCACGCGTCCAATACCTCGGGTACCGCGGCCTGCTCCTGCATCAAGGCCAAGGTCTCGGCGTAGTACGGCCGCGCAATGCGATTGACGATGAAGCCCGGCGTGCTCTTGGCATGCACCGGCACCTTGCCCCACAGCTTGCTCAATTCGAAGATGGCTGCTGCCACCGAAGCTTCGGTGTGCAGGCCCGACACCACTTCCACCAGTTTCATCAGCGGCACCGGGTTGAAAAAGTGCATGCCCACCAGGCGCTCGGGGCGCTTTAGTCCATTGGCAATGGCCGTCACCGAAATCGAAGAGGTGTTGGTGGCCAGCACGCAATCTTCGGCGACCAAATCCTCCAGTTCGCGGAACAGCGAACGCTTCACGTCCAGCTTTTCCACGATGGCTTCCACCACCAGGCCCACGCCGCGCGCATCGGCCAGCACAGAAATCGGCACGATCCGCGCCAACGCACCTTCACACGCCTGTGCCGTCAACTTCCCCTTGGTCACCAGGCCCTGCAGCGTCACCACCAACTTGCCCTTGGCCTCCACCGCCGCACCTTCGCGCGCATCATGCAGAAACACCTGCTGGCCTTCGCCGCGTATGGCCTGTGCCGCCACCTGCGCGATGCCCGCGCCCATGATGCCGGCGCCCACCACCAACACACTCTTTGAACTCAAGTCCATACATCCCTCGCCACAGCAAAAAAGGGGCACCGAAGTGCCCCTGTGTTGACCAACCGGTCAATAAGTCTCCAGGTGCAAGCGCCCCTGCTTTTTCATCTCCGCCCCCACCGCGTCCCAATCCAGGCCCGCGGCCTTGGCCACATCGTGCAGCGCCAGCACCACGCCCTCTTCCATGGCCTTGAGGCCACACACATAGAAGTAGGCGTTGGGGTCGGCCAGCAGTTTGGCCAGGTCGGCGGCGCGTTCGCGCATCGCGTCCTGCACATACTTCTTGGGCTGGCCCGGCGTGCGGCTGAAGGCCAGATTGATGTCGATGAAGTCATGCGGCAAGGATTGCAGCGGGCCGAAGTACGGCAGCTCTTCCTTGGTGCGCGCACCGAAGAACAGCATCAGCTTGCCGCCTTCGTATCGACCCGAGGTTCGCAAACGCCTGCGCCACTCCGTCATCGCTCGCATCGGCGCGCTGCCGGTGCCGGTGCAGATCATCACGATATGGCTCTTGGGGTGGTTGGGCATCAGGAAGCTCGAACCGAAAGGCCCGATCACCTGCACCTGGTCGCCCACCTTCAGGTCGCACATGTAGTTGCTGCCCACGCCGCGTACGGGCTTGCCG
The DNA here is from genome assembly GCA_945878385.1 of Azohydromonas lata NBRC 102462. Classification (GTDB taxonomy): domain Bacteria; phylum Pseudomonadota; class Gammaproteobacteria; order Burkholderiales; family Burkholderiaceae_C; genus RFTU01. The sequence goes on from CAMCTE010000006.1 coordinate 14,249, forward strand.
GAATGGTCTTCCAGTACGCGCTTGATGGTCAGCGACACATTGTTGTAGCCCGGCCGCTCACCATTGCGCGGCGACGCAATCGAGTACTGGCGCGCATGGTGCGGCTTGCCGCGCTCGTCCAGCCCCGGCGGAATGATGCCGATCGACTGCCCTTCCAACACTGGGAAGGGCATGGCGCCGAAGTCCAACACGATGTGGTGGGTGTCGTATTCGGTGCCCACTTCGGTCACGCGTACGTTGCCGCTCACGGTGGCCGTCACCGTCTTCTGCGCAGCCTTGGGGCCGTAGAGGTTGGTGTAGGGGTGCGCGGCCGACCAGGGGGCAATGGTTGAACCGTACTGCGCACTGTTGAAGCCCGCCTGCTGTGCCGGGTCGGAAGCGGGCTGCGAAGCCACTGCTTCCACCGCCACGGCTGCGCTCTCGGCGCCGGCACCGACGGTCTGCAGCTCAGCCTCGCTCAACTCACCCGGCAGCTCGTCCCAGCCCAGTTGTTCATCCAACGAATAGGCCCGCACCCGCGGCATGTTGCGCCAGTTGTCGATGGACCCCGTGGGGCACGGCGGCACGCAGGCCATGCACAGGTTGCACTTGTCCGCGTCCACCACATAGTTGCGCGAATCATGAGTGATGGCGCCCACCGGGCAGGTGGCTTCGCAGGTGTTGCAGCGAATGCAGATTTCCGGGTCGATCAGGTGCTGCTTGATCACCGCGGCGTCGGCCATGTCCATGTCAGTCCCCTTATGTTTGTTTTGTCAGCCCCTGCGAAACAGGGGCCCGCAGGCCCCTGTTTCTGGGTGCGCCGCATCTTGGCACACCGCTCAAGGCCCGCGGCTTTCAGTTGAAGCGCACGTAGTCGAAGTCCACCGGCTGGCGGTTGATGCCCATGACCGGAGGCGCGATCCAGTTGGCGAACTTGCCCGGCTCCACGCAGCGGCCCATCAGGCTGGCAACGAACGCGCGGTCGGTGGCCGAAGGCAGCCAGCTGTCCACATTCATCGCCCACTCGGCCTCGCTCACCACGCGGCCATCGGGCGACACCTTCACACTTGAGAGCGCTCCGATGTTGCGGTGGAAAGCCTTGTGAGGGGCCTTCAGCCGGAAGGGAATGCCGGCCTTCTCGATGATCTTGTTCCAACGCTCCACGCCGGCGATCGAGTCCTTGATGTAGTCGTCGCGCAGCACTTCGTTGAGTGCGTTGAGCATCGGCACTTCCTTTTCCACCAGCTGGCCGTTCTTCACCTCCAGAACGCGGTAGGTTTGGCCGCGCAGCTGGTGGTCGTCCATGCGCTTGCCTTCTTCGTAGCGACCCTTCAGGCCCGTGCTGTAGAAGGTGGCGGCGTTGGAAGACTCGTCGGCGCCGAACAAGTCGATGGTGACCGAGAAATGGAAGTTCAGATAACGCTGCAGGGTCGGCAGGTCGATCACGCCGGCCTCACGCAACTTCTTCGGGTCGTCCGTCTTCAACTCGTTCATCACCTGGCAGGTGCGGTTGATCACGCGGCCCACGCCGGATTCGCCCACGAACATGTGGTGCGCTTCTTCGGTCAGCATGAACTTGGTGGTGCGGGCCAACGGGTCGAAAGCAGACTCCGCCAATGCGCACAACTGGAACTTGCCGTCGCGGTCGGTGAAGTAGGTGAACATGAAGAAGGACAGCCAGTCGGGCGTCTCTTCGTTGAAGGCTTCCAGGATGCGGGGGTTGTCTTCCTGGCCCGAACGGCGCTCGAGCAGCGCCTCGGCTTCTTCGCGGCCATCGCGGCCGAAATGCTTGTGCAGCAGGTAGACCATGGCCCACAGGTGGCGGCCTTCTTCCACATTGATCTGGAATAGGTTGCGCAGGTCGTACATGCTGGGCGCGGTCAGGCCCAGGTGGCGCTGCTGTTCCACGGACGCGGGTTCCGTGTCACCCTGCGTGACGATGATGCGGCGCAGGTTGGCGCGGTACTCGCCGGGCACATCGTTCCAGGCCTTCTCGCCCAGGTGGTCGCCGAAGTGGATCTTGCGGTCGGCCTCGCCGGGATTCAAGAAAATGCCCCAGCGGTAGTCGCGCATCTTCACGTGGCCGAAATGGGCCCAGCCTTGCGGGTCGACGGACACGGCGGTGCGAAGGTACACATCCATGTCGGTGGAGCCCTCGGGGCCCATGTCGTCCCACCAGTTGATGAAGTTGGGCTGCCAACCTTCAAGCGCACGCTGCAGCGTGCGGTCTTCGCTGAGGTTGACGTTGTTGGGGATCTTTTCGCTGTAGTTGATGCCAGTGCTCATGTTGCTGCTCCAGAAAAACAATTAATCAGTTGGGGACAGAGCTCAGTCGCTTCGCTCCATCGGTCTGTCCGGCAAAGTCATCAGACTCGGTTGAAATCAAACGCGGCCTTGTCGCCCTTCCCGTACACCTTCAGTGCCCCCTTCTCACCCACGGCGTTCGGGCGCTGGAAGATCCAGTTCTGCCAGGCCGTGAGGCGGCCGAAGACGCGGGTGACCATGTTTTCCTTGCCGTTGAAGCGCAGGTTGGCTTCCATGCCGGTCAGGGCGTCGGGGCTCATGGCCACGCGCTCTTCGATGGCGATGCGCACTTCGTCGGCCCAATCGATGTCGTCGGGGTTGCTCGTATTCAAACCCAACTTGAATGCCGCATCGGCGTCCAAGGGCTTGCCCACCACCGCACGCACGGCTTCCATCGCCGGGGCCTCGTTGTAGAAGCGGCGCTGCAGGCGGCTTTCGTCGGTGGCCATCGGGTAGGTGCCGAAGTTCAACTCACCCACGGTCAGTGCGGGCGCGGTCTCCGGCGAATCCGGCAGGGCCAGGTGGTAGATGCGGTCGCACGCCAGGGCCATTTCAAGGAAGGTGCCGGCGAAGCATGAGCCCTCTTCCACCAAGGCAAACAGGCTGCGCGAGGACACATCCAGGCGCGACAGCGTGCGGCGCAGCAGGCCCGTGGTTTCACGCACGAACCAATGAGTTTGGTTGGCGGCCAGCACGGCGTCCATTGCCAACACCGCGGCCGAATCGCCTTGCGTCTTGATCAGCCAGGTGCCGATGTCCAGCTCGTTGGTGCGCATGTTCAGGATGGCGTCTTCCAACTCACGGGCCAGTTGCAGCGGGTACCAGTTCGAACCGGCGGCTTCAATACCGGCCACATCCGTGGGCTGCGCACCGGTGGGCGCCTTCACGGTGAAGGTGGCCACGCGCTTGGCGCGGTCAATCTCCACCGTCACATTCGTGTAGCGCAGCGCGTCGGCTTCAATGACGCGGTTCAGCGGGGTCAGGGCCACGCCCTTCGCGCCGGCCGGGCGGTCGCTCTGCGCGGCCAGCTCAAGTGCACGCTCCTGCACGCGGGCCGCAAACACCGCCGGCTTGGCAATCTCGTCGACCAGGCGCCAATCCTTGGCCTTCTGGCCGCGCACGCCTTCGTTGGTGGTGCAGAAGATGTCGGCCAGGTCGTGGCGCACCTTGCGCTTGTCGGTCACGCGGGTCAGGCCGCCGGTGCCGGGCAGCACGCCCAGCAGGGGCACCTCAGGCAGGCTCACGGCCGAGGCGCGGTCGTCGATCAGGATGATCTCGTCGCAAGCCAGGGCCAGCTCGTAACCGCCGCCGGCGCAGGCGCCGTTCACGGCCGCCAGGAATTTCAGGCCGCTGAAACGGCTGGAATCTTCCAGGCCGTTGCGGGTTTCGTTGGTGAACTTGCAGAAGTTCACCTTCCAGCCGTGGCTGGACACGCCCAGCATGAAGATATTGGCGCCCGAGCAGAAGACCTTTTCCTTGGCGGAGGTCATCACCACGGTACGCACTTCGGGGTGCTCAAAGCGAATGCGGTTGATGGCGTCGTTGAGTTCCACATCCACGCCCAGGTCGTAGCTGTTGAGCTTCAACTTGTAGCCCGGGCGCAGGCCGGCGTTCTCGTCGAAGTCGGCTTTCAGCGTGGCCACGGGACCCTCGAAGCTCAGCTTCCAATGGCGGTACTGGCTGGGGTTGGTTTCGTAGTTGACGCGTTCGGGGTGGCTCATGGTGTCTCCTCGGGTGGTGTTCGGTGGGCTGCGAGTGTTCTGTTCTGGCCTGTCGCCTGCATGCATCAGGTTGCATGTCGCTGCGGTGGATTGAACTTTAATGCACATTAATTCCCATGTCAACAACTCAAACATGCATTTTTTTGCATGTTACGTCACCACCCCACTACACCCCCACCCCCAAGGCCCCGCGCATCATTTCCCGCAGCTTCGCAAACGTGGCGTCCAGCGGCTGCGAAGAGGTGTTCAGCGTGAACTCCGCCTTGCCGTAGAAGGCCGCCCGCCCGGCCAGAATGCCGCGCAGGTCTTCCATGGCTTCCTTGCTGGCGGCCATCGGGCGCGTGTCGCCCTGGGCAATGACACGCTTCATGTGGTCTTCCGCATCGGCCTGCAGCCACACGGTGGTGCAGTGCGACAGCAACTGGTTGAAGGTGGCCGGGTCGCTCACCAGGCCGCCCGGCGTGGCAATCACGGCCTCGGGGTAGATCTGAATGGCCTCTTCCAAGGCACGCCGCTCATAGCGCCGGTAGGCGTTCTGGCCGTACAGGCCCTGAATTTCGGCGATCGAACAACCGGCGAACTTCTCAATTTCGCGGCTCAGCTCCACGAAGGTGAAGCCCAGGTCTTCGGCCAGCATCCTGCCCAGGGTGGATTTGCCCGCACCGCGCAGGCCAATCAGCGCGATGCAATTGCTGCGCGCATGCGCCCCACCCGTGCCCAACAGTTCACCCACTGCCAGGCGCACCCGGCGCAGCGCGACTTCGTCTCGGCCGCTCAGCAGTTCGCGCAGCAGCAGCCATTCGGGGTTGGTGGTGGTCACGTCGCCAATCAACTCGGCCAGTGAGCATTGCAGCGCCTGTGCCACCTGTTGCAGCACCAGAATCGACGCGTTGCCCACCCCGTATTCCAGGTTGGCCAGGTGGCGCTCCGACACATCGGCCATCGTGGCCAGCGCCTTGCGCGTCATGCCCCGGCGCGAACGCAGCGCGCGCACCCGCTCGCCCAAGGCCAGCAGGAAGGGGTTCTTGCCGCCCTCGTCCGCCGCCTCCTCGGCCCGACCCACCTCTTCACCCTGCTCCCCCGCAAGATGCATTATATTGCTTGACATGCCTGTTCACCGGCTCTAAAGTTCAGACAAGCACAATACTTCATATCCCCAGTGCGCACAAGCCCGACAGTCAAACTGCGCAGGCCGTGCGCCTGAAGAGGACCTGCACCACCCGGCCCCGAGGAGACAACCGTGAGCCAACCCACCCCCAGCAGCGCTGCCCCCCGCGTCAGCCCCCCGCCCGCGCGCTTCAACTTCGCCCAGCACCTGCTGGTCCTCAACGAAGGCCGCGCCGCCAAGCCCGCCTTCGTGGACGACACCGAAGCCCTGAGCTATGGCGAACTCGCGCGCCGCGTACAGGGCGTCAGCGCCGCCCTGAGGCAGATGGGCATCCGCCGCGAAGAACGCGTGCTGCTGTTGATGCACGATTGCACCGACTGGCCCGTGGCCTTCCTGGGCGCCCTGCACGCCGGCGTGGTGCCCGTGGCAGTGAACACCCTGCTCACCGCGGACGACTACGCCTACATGCTGGAGCACAGCCGCGCGCAGGCGGCGCTTGTTTCAGCCGCCCTGCTGCCCATCCTCTCGCAAGCCCTGGCCCAGGCCACGCAGCATGAGGTGAAACACATCGCCGTGTCTCGCCCCACTGGGGCATTGCCCACCGGCGCCACGCCCCACACCCACTTCCAGAACTGGTTCAGCACCACCCCTGCAGAGCCCGCGCCCACCCACCCCGACGACCCGGGCTTCTGGCTCTACTCCAGCGGCAGCACCGGCCGCCCCAAGGGCACCGTGCACACCCACGCCAACCCCTACTACACCAGCGAACTCTACGGTCGCCACCTGCTTGAACTCACCGAGCACGATGTGTGCTTCAGCGCCGCCAAGCTGTTCTTCGCCTACGGCCTGGGCAATGGCCTGACCTTCCCGCTCACCGTGGGCGCCACCACCGTGCTGTTGGCCGACCGGCCCACGCCCGAAGCCGTATTCAAGCGCTGGACCGAGGGCGGCGCTGGCGCACCCGGCACCCAACCCACCATCTTCTTCGGCGCGCCCACCGGCTATGCCGGCATGCTGGCCCACCCCCAACTCCCGGCCAAGGAACAAACCGCCCTGCGCATGGCCTCATCCGCCGGCGAAGCCCTGCCGGCTGAACTCGGTGAACGCTTCAAGCAGCACTTCGGCGTGGACATCGTCGACGGCATCGGCTCCACCGAAATGCTGCATATTTTCTTGAGCAACCGCCCCGGCCAGGTGCGCTACGGCACCACCGGCTGGCCTGTGCCCGGCTATGAAGTGGAGCTGCGCGGCGAAGGCGGCGCCCCCGTGCCCGAAGGCGAGCCCGGAGATCTCTACATCAAGGGCCCTTCGGCTGCATTGATGTACTGGGCCAACCGCGACAAGAGCCGAGAAACCTTCCAAGGCGGCTGGACGAAGAGCGGCGACAAATATGTGCGAAACGCGGACGGCACCTACACCTACAGCGGCCGCAGCGACGACATGCTCAAGGTCAGCGGCATCTATGTCAGCCCCTTCGAGGTGGAAGCCACTCTGGTGCAGCACCCCGCCGTGCTGGAGGCCGCCGTCATCGGCAAGGAAGATGAAGAGGGCTTGACCAAAACCAAGGCCTTCGTGGTGCTCAAGGTTGGGCAGCAAGCCAATGAGGCCGAACTCAAGGCCTTCGTGAAGGACCGCCTGGCGCCCTACAAGTACCCCCGCTACATCGAATTCGTCAGCGAACTGCCCAAAACCGCCACCGGGAAAATTCAGCGGTTTCGGCTGCGCGAACGGGAACGCGCCCAACCCTGAAACCAGCCCCCCCCCGGGGGTTGGTGTTCAATTTGAACAGGGGCAGCGCTACACTGGGAAGCATGAGCCCCAAGCAGTCCGCCAACGCCTTCGTGCGCTTCGTCAACCTCATGCGTGCCATTTCGGTACTGCCCGCTGGGGTGACGCTAGACCCCCAAGAAGAGCGTCTGATGCAAGAACTTGCCGTGCGTTGGGGGCGAGATGAGCGCATAACCGTGCTGGCCGCGATGAACATGCTGCCCGGCGCCAGCCCCAGCACCGTGCAGCGACGCATGAAAACGCTGCGCGCCAAAGGCCTCATCGCCTTCGCGCCCGACCCCACCGATGCGCGCGTGCGCCATGTGGTGGCCACGCCCGAAGGGCAGGCTTATTTCGCGCACATGAGCGAACTGATGCACCAGGCAGTGGGCCGCAGCTGAAACTGCAGGGCCGCACACGCACCAACGCCCTCCTGGTTGCCCCTTTAAAGCACATGGAACGATTCGTCCAAGCCACCGTGGTCACCGTCGGCATGGCCGTCGGCCTGCTGTGCCTGGCCCTGGGCAATGAATACCTGATGCGCGCCACCGAGGTCGCCCAAGGCGTGAACTGGATCTACTTACCCGCAGGCCTGCGCCTGTGCTTTGTGCTGGTGTTGCCCGTGCAGGGCGCCTTCGCCATCTTCCTGGCCACCTTGGCCTTGGCCGCGCGCGACCCCACGCTGTCGGCACCCCTCGTGGCCACCAACGCCGCCGTCGCCGCTGCGGGGCCCATACTGGCCCGCATCGTCGCCCTGCAGCGTCTGGGCCTGCACCCCAATCTGGAAAACCTCACCTCGCGCATGCTTTGGACGCTGGCTGCGCTGTTCGGCATCTTCAGCACCAGCCTGCACCAGGCGTTCTTCAGTGCCATCGGCCGTGAATCGGCCTTCTGGTCGATGTGGATCGGCGACACTCTGGGTTGCTTGTTGTGCCTGTATGGCCTCAAAGGCCTGGCCATCGCCTGGCGCAAATGGAACGCTTCATGACGCTGTTGATTGCCGGCGCGCTGGCTTCGTTTTTCGTGTGTTGGGCCTTGGTGCTCACGCAGAATTGGCACGGCCGCTTCACGCTGGACAGTGCTGAGGGCGTGCAGAAATTCCACACCCGCCCCACCCCGCGCATCGGCGGCGTGGGTGTGATGGTGGGCCTGCTGGCGGTGCAGTGGCAGGCACCGGCCGAATGGCAACCCGTTCTAGGGCCGATGCTCCTGGCCAGCCTGCCCGCCTTCATCTTTGGCGTGGCCGAAGACCTCACCAAAAAGGTCGGCCCCCGCGCCCGCCTGTTGGCCACCATGGGCAGCGGCGTGCTGGCCAGCATGCTCACGGGCACCGCGCTGGCCCACACGGGTCTGCCCTGGTTCGACGCTGCGCTGCAATCTTGGTGGCCCTTGGCCGTGGCCTTCACCGCCTTCGCGGTGGGCGGTGTGGCCAATGCCGTCAATATCGTCGACGGCTTCAACGGGCTGGCCAGTGGCCTGGTCATCATCTGCCTGTGCGCCCTGGGGGCCATCGCTCTACAGGCCGGTGATGGCACGCTGGCTGGCGTCATGTTCGCCATGGCCGCCGTGGTCGCGGGCTTTCTGGCGGTGAACTTTCCGCTGGGCAAGATCTTTCTGGGTGATGGCGGCGCGTATGTGCTGGGCTTTTGGCTGGCGTGGCTGGCCGTGCTGCTGATTGAACGCAACCCTGGCGTGAGCCCCGTGGCCGTGCTGCTGGCCTGCGCCTACCCCGTGGTGGAAGTGGTGTTCAGCGTGGTGCGCCGCATCAAGCGCGCCCACCCGCCCATGCACCCCGACCGCCTGCACCTGCACTCCCTGGTGAAGTGCCGCGTGGCGCGCAAGCAGTTGGCGCATTGGCCCACCGTGATGCAAAACGCGAGTGTGTCGCCGTTTGTGTGGATCATCGCCAGTGGCGCGGCGCTCATGGGTGCCGGCTTCTGGAACTGGCCGGCTGCAGCTTGGGGTGGACTGGTGGCCTTCACCGTGGCCTATGCCGTGATCTACCGGCGTTTGGCCTTGTTCGGTTGGCGCTAGCATTGAGGTTATGAAATACCTCCACACCATGGTTCGCGTTACCAACGTCGAACAGTCCCTCGCTTTCTACCGCGACGCCCTGGGCCTGCAGGTGCTGCGCGAATTTTCCAGTGAACAGGGCCGCTTCACCCTGATCTACCTGGCCGCCCCAGGGGACGAGCAGGCACAGATTGAGCTCACCCACAACTGGGACCCCGAGGCCTACACCGGCGGGCGCAATTTCGGGCATGTGGCCTATGGCGTGGACAACATCTACGCCACCTGCGAACGCCTGCGGCAGCACGGCGTGACGATCCTGCGACCCCCGCGTGACGGCCGCATGGCCTTCGTGCGCAGCCCTGATCAGATCAGCATTGAGTTGCTGCAGAAGGGTGGCCCGCTGCCGCCGGCTGAACCCTGGGTGAGCATGCCCAATGTGGGCAGTTGGTAATGCGCTGGTAGTGGGCCGCAACGGGTCAGAACCGGGCCCCGCCCTACCCCGCCGCCTTGATCCGCCCCAACACCTCCCGAAACTTCGGGTGCCGGCAATCGTGCAGCCACTCGAACAGCACCATTTCATGCGCCACCACGGTGGCACCCGCGTGCTGAAGGCGCTGCATGGCCGCCGCGTGGTCACTCGCGCGGCGTGAACCGCAGGCATTGCCTACCACCCACACGCGCAGGCCTGCACGCAGCAGGCCCAGCGCGGTTTGCAGCAGACACACATGCGCTTCACAGCCGGCCAGCACCACTTGGGCGGCGTTGGGCTTGGCTTGTTGGATGACCTGCAACAGGCCGTCCTCACACGCGTCGAAATGCGTCTTGGCCAGGGTGTGTGCGCAGGCCGCGCGCAGGGCTTCCACATTGGGGCCCAGGCCTTGAGGGTTTTGTTCGGTACCCAGCACGGGGATGTCGAGAATGCGCGCTGCTTCAGCCATCAGCAGCGCCCTGGCCACGATGTGCTCGCCCTCATGAATGGCGGGCATCAAGCGCGCCTGGTAGTCCACCAGCACCAGGGTGCTGGAGTCGGAAGAAATCGTGTGGGCATCCATCGCAAGGCAATTTACCATCGGGTGAATTCAGGGCAGGCCCACAACAGCCCAGCACACCGCACGCAGGAGACCCCCCATGAACCACCCCGCTGAAGCCATTCCCATGGTGGAACGCCTTTCGGGCCACGCCTACCGAGAATCCCTGCGGGCCTACCAGCCGCGCGTATTCGTGGATGGACGCGAAGTGGCGAGCGTCGTGGACGAACCTGCGCTGCGCCCCGGCGTGAACGCCCTGGCCTATACCTATGACGTGGCCCTGCGTGAAGACCTGGCGCCCATCGCCCTGGCCATGCAAACCAGCCGCGGCAAGGTGGTGCCGCGCATGCTGCATGTGAACGAATCGGCCGGGGACCTGCTGAACAAGCTGGAACTGGTGCGCCTGTTGTGCCAGGAAACCGGATGCGCGCAGCGCTACCTGGCGCACGATGCGCTCAACGGCCTGGCGCAGGTGACTGCGCGCATTGATGACGCCAAGGGCAGCACCGAGCACCGCGCACGCTTTGCCGAGTACCTGGCCCACGTGCAGGATCACGACCTGAGCCTGGGCATCGCCATGACGGACGCCAAAGGCGACCGCAGCCGCAAGCCGCACCAGCAGGCCAACCCCGACACCTATGTGCATGTGGTGGAGCGCAACGGCAAGGGCATCGTGATCAGCGGCACCAAGGCCATCGTGACCGGTGCGCCCTATATGCACGAGTTCCTGGTGATGCCCAGCCGGGCCATGGGCCCGGAAGATGCCGACTTTGCGGTGTGTTGCGCGGTGAGGGTGGACGCACCGGGCATCACCATTGTTTCGCGCCCGGCGGGGCGGCCGGGTGAGAAGTTGGAGCATGGCGACGCGTTGTTCTCGCGCAAGTATGGCCAGGCCACGGCGGTGGTGATATTCGAGCGCGTGTTCGTGCCCTGGGAACGCGTGTTCTACACCGGCGAATGGGAACACAGCCAGGTGCTGACCTACAGCTATGCCACGCACCACCGGCACAGCTGCATTGCGGCGCGCGCGGGCTTTGGTGACCTGCTGATTGGCGCGGGCGCGCTGATGTGCGAGGCCAATGGGCTGGAGATTGACGACAAGGCCAGCCTGCGTGAACCGATGGTGGAGCTGATCACCATCACCGAAAGCTTCTACGCCTGCGGCGTGGCGGCCAGTGTGTATGCGCAGGCCGACCCGCACAGCGGCACCTTCATGCCCGACGCGGTGTTCAGCAACATTGGCAAACTGCTGTTGGCCACGAAGATCTACGACATGCACCGGCTGGCGCATGAGGTGTCGGGCGGCTTGATCGTGGCCCTGCCCGGGCCGGATGAAGACCACAACCCAGCCACGGCGGCGAAGTTGTCGGAAGTGCTGCAGGCTGCGCCGGGCGTGCCTTATGACAAACGAATTGAGACCGCGCGCTTCATTGAAGACCTGACCGCTTCGTACCAGGGCGGCTGGTATTCGGTGATCAGCCTGCACGGGGGTGGTTCACCCGCGGCGATGAAGCAAGAGATTTGGCGCAACTATCCGGTGGGCTCGAAGGTGGAACTGGTGGAGCGCCTGTTGGAGCGTGGGGTGCTGCATGACGAGCAGCGGTCGATCACGCGCAACCGGCAGCCGGGGAAGTGTTGCGACACGGGGTGCACCGTGCCTGGGCAGGCGGTGATGGTGGAGTTGCCGGCTTCGCGCCAATGACGCCCCTCATCGGTGTCACCCCACCGGGGGTAGCGGCTGTGGCGTGCTCGGTTCGACAATGGAAACACCGTCAATCGCCAGCACCTTCGTATAATCAATGTTCTTACAACGATCCACCGCTCGCACCATGAAGGTCAATCTACAAAAGCTCGGCAACAGCCGCGCCGTGGTGATCCCCAAGCCTTTGCTGGCCCAGGCTGGTTTGGATGAAACCACCGGGGTGGACATGACCCTCGAGGGGCAATCCATCGTGTTGCGAAAGCCACCCTCGCCTGCCCGCGAGGGGTGGAGTGAGGCCGCAGCCCAGTTGGCCGCTTCAGATGACGACGCGCTGGTGATGGGAGATTTCAGCAACGAAGCAGATGCTGAATTGAAGTGGTGATGAAGCGTGGCGACATCTGGTTGGTCCAATTGGACCCCACAGTCGGAAGCGAAATTAAGAAGGCACGGCCCTGCGTGGTGGTGTCCCCGCCTGAACTGATCGCCCACCTGCGCACCGTGATCGTGTGCCCCATGACCACCCAAGGTTTTTCAGCGCCATTTCGAATCCCCGTGACTCATGCGGGCAAGCGCGGCCTGATCCTTCTGGATCAGGTGCGAGCGGTCGACAAAGTGCGATTGGTGCAGCGCCTGGGCACCGTGTCGAGCAAGACGCTCACGGCTGTGCTCACCACGATGCAGGAAGTGTTCGCGCCTTAATCGTTCATCTAAGCGCTTACCTCCGCAGCAAGGGCAAGGGATACACCGCCAAGCTCGGGTGCCCGCGCTCGGAAATCGCCATCACGCCGAACACCACGTTGTCCTTGCTCACACCTTCAAGCTTCAGGCGCTGCACATCGGCTCCCACATCGCGGCTGTGCTGCCAAGTAGCGGCATCCGTGGCGCGCCACACCACACGGTGGCCGGCTGCGCCGGGGCTGGGTTCCCACAGCAGGGTGCTGTCGTTGGTGAGCTCGGTAGCGTCCAGCCGCACGCCGCGCGGGGGCGGTGGTGCCAGGGCCAGGGTGGCCAGGCCTGCGGCGTTGATGCGGGCCACATCGGCCACAAACCCAAAGTCCACGAATTCGGGCAGGTCTCCATAGCGCACGCCGTTTTCAGTGCGCAGGTTCTGGTGCTGGTGGCGGAAGTTCTCGAAGGGTTCTGTGAAGCGCACGGCGGAATAGCCCCGCTCCAGGAACGGCAAGTGGTCGCCACCGCGCAGGTAACGGTCGCGCTTTTGAATCATCTGCACGGTGAAGCCGGGCAAGTAGCGTTCAGCAGCCGCCTTCAGGTGTCGGCCCAGTTGATGGGTGGGCAGATCTTCCCCACCCCCGGCCAAGGCAATGGGCTGCAACTGTTCGCGGATGGCCGCGAAGGTGCGCTGATCTTCCTCGGTGGGTGAGGCATTGGCCTGCGACGCCACCAGCGCGCGCAACAGGGGGTCGGCCCCATCGGCAAACAGGCGCAGGCGCTTGGGGTCGTACTGACCAAAGTCACCACGGGGGCTGCCCACGATGTCGTTGGTGATCATGGCCTCGATGTTGAGTTTCTGCCGGCGCGCCTGGCGCGCAAATTGGGCTGCACCCAAAAGGCCCTGTTCTTCGCCCGGTACGGCCATGAAAATCAGCGTGGCATCAAAACGGTGCTTGGCCATGGCGCAGGCCAACTCCATCGACACCGCGGTGCCGGAGGCATCATCGTTGGCGCCCGGGGCCGCGCCATGGGCGTCGTTCACGTCGCTGTTGCGGGAATCGTAGTGGCCGCTGACGACCAGGATGCGTTCGCGACCGGCCGCCGCCGATGCGCCAGGCAGCGTGGCGACCACATTGACCAACTCCGTGGCTTGCGTGAGCCGCCGACCGGCGGGCTCAATGTGGCTTTGCATCTCCACCTTCAGTGCGCCGCCACCCGCGCGCGAGCACTCGCGCAATTCGCGTTCAATCCAACGCCGGGCGGCACCGATGCCGCGGGTGTCGGATTCGGTTTCTGATTGGGTGTGGCGAGTTTCAAAGGCAACGAGAGCGCGGATACGGCGTTCGATGCGCTGCGGGGAAATGTCGGCCAGGATCTGGCGGACGATGGGGTCGGTGTCTTCGGCGGCATGAGCCGTGTTGGTGAAGGCTGCATTGGCCATCAAGGCGGCCATCCAGGCGGCCAGCAACAGGGCCGCAGTGGAGACCAGGCTCCGGGTACGGCGCACGATGGGCTTGACGTTGGCGTTGTGTTGCATGATGGTGTGGAGATTACTCCGCCTTGATCCCTGCGCCCTTCACGACGCCTTCATAGCGCACCAAATCGCGCTTGATTTCCTCGCCGAACTGCTCGGCGCTGCCCGGGCGGGGGTCGATGCCCAGCACGGCCAGCCGCTCCTTCAACGCCGGGTCAGCCAGCACGGCATTGAGTTCGGCGTTCAATCGCTGCACCACCGCGGCCGGGGTGCGCGCAGGGGCCAGCAGGCCCACCCAGGAACTGACCGCGAAGTCCGCCACGCCGCCTTCGATGAAGGTGGGCACTTCGGGCAAAGCTGGTGTCCGCACGGGGCTGCTGACCGCAATGGCCTTGAGCTTGCCGCTCTTGACATGGGCCTGTGCCCCGGCCACGGCGGTGTACACCAGCGGAATCGAGCCACCGATCACGTCGGTGATGGCCTGCCCGCCGCCCTTGTAGGGCACGTGCGTGAGTTGCGCGCCGGTGCGCTGCTTGAGCAATTCGCCCGCAATGTGCGGCGTGCCGCCGATGCCCGATGTGCCGTAGGGCAAACCGCCCTG
>CAMCTE010000007.1 GCA_945878385.1 Azohydromonas lata NBRC 102462
CTATGCGACCGGGCACGAGCCGGCGCCGGGCCGCTCCCAAGCCGGCGAGACCCCCTCGGGGGGCACCCGGCCCGCGGGCCGGTCTGGGGGCGCCCTTACGTATGGTGACGTGTTCCACCAGAACGAAGTGGAGCAGAGCACCTACAACTTCGAGCACTCGAATGTGGACTTCCTGCTGCAGGCCTTTGCCGCGCACGAAGGCAACGCCCAGCACCTGATGACGCAACAGTTGGCCCTGCCGGCCTATGAACAGGTGCTCAAGGCCGCGCACACCTTCAACCTGCTGGACGCACGCGGCGCCATTTCCGTGACCGAGCGCGCGGCCTACATCGGCCGCATCCGCAACCTGGCACGCAGCGTGGCCGCCAGCTACCTGGACAGCCGGGCCCGCCTGGGCTTCCCCTTGGCGCCCAAGGAATGGGCCGATGAAACCCTGGCCAAGCTGGCCGAGCAGCGCGAGCAGCAACAGAAGAAGGCGGCCTGAAGACGATGTCGAACATGAACGCAAGCGCCGCGAATTTGCTGGTGGAGTTGTTCGTTGAAGAGCTGCCGCCCAAGTCGCTGAAGAAGCTGGGTGCTGCCTTTGCCGAGTCCTTGGCGGCCGGCCTGCGCGTGCAGGGGCTGGCATCAGACGCCAGTGTGGCCACCTCGTTCGCCACCCCGCGCCGCCTGGCCCTGCACCTCACGGCCGTGGCCGCGCGTGCGGCCGACCGCCCGCAGCAGACCAAGCTGATGCCGGTGGCTGTGGGCTTGGACGCAGCCGGCCAGGCCACGCCGGCCTTGGTGAAGAAGCTGGCCTCGATGGGCCTGGGCACGGAAGCCGCCGCAGGCCTGAAGCGCCAGGGCGAAGGCAAGGCCGAGACCTTGTTCCTGGATACGGTGTTGCCCGGCGCCACGCTGGCCGAGGGCCTGCAGAAGGCGCTGGATGAGGCCCTGGCGGCGCTGCCCATTCCGAAGGTGATGAGCTACCAACTGGAGCAGGGCGGGCCCGATGTGAAGCCCGGCTGGACCAGCGTGAATTTCGTGCGCCCGGCGCATGGGCTGGTGGCGATGCACGGCGACGCTGTGGTGGGCGTGTCGGTGTTGGGCCTCACCGCCGGCCGCCACACGCAGGGCCATCGCTTTGAAGCACGCCTGCCGGCGATTGAACTGCGCCATGCCGACTCCTACGAGCAGCAACTGCATGAAGATGGTGCGGTGATCGCGCGCTTCGACGCGCGCCAGGCCGAGATCGTGCGCCAGTTGGGCGCTGCCGCAGCCGCCCTGGGCTTGAAGCCGATTGAAGACGAGGCGCTGTTGGACGAAGTGACTGCTTTGGTGGAGCGCCCCAATGTGCTCACCTGCCAGTTCGAGCCCGAATTCCTGGCCGTGCCGCAGGAGTGCCTGATTCTGACGATGAAGGCCAACCAGAAGTACTTCCCGCTGCTGGACAGCGCGGGCAAGCTCACCAACCGATTCCTGATCGTGAGCAACATTTCACCGGCCGATCCTTCGGCGGTGGTTCAGGGCAACGAACGCGTGGTGCGCCCGCGCCTGGCCGACGCCAAATTCTTTTTCGACCAGGACCGCAAGCGCACGCTGGCCGACCGGGTTCCCGGCCTGGACAAGGTGGTCTACCACGGCAAGCTGGGCACGCAGGGCCAGCGCACCGAGCGCGTGCGCGCCATTGCGCACGCCATCGTCAACCAGCTGCGCATGGCCACCGTGCCCTACACGGTGGAAGCCAAGGACGAATTCGAGGTGCTCGATTCCAAGGTGCAGCAGGCCGCCGTGCTGGCCAAGGCCGACCTGCTGACCGACATGGTGGGCGAGTTCCCCGAACTGCAGGGCACCATGGGCGCCTACTACGCGCGACACGAGGGCCTGCGCGACGGTGTGGCCATTGCCATCGAAGACCACTACAAGCCGCGCTTTGCGGGCGACGCGCTGCCGCGCAACCACACCG
Source organism: Azohydromonas lata NBRC 102462 (assembly GCA_945878385.1). Classification (GTDB taxonomy): domain Bacteria; phylum Pseudomonadota; class Gammaproteobacteria; order Burkholderiales; family Burkholderiaceae_C; genus RFTU01. Next base: position 1,946 of record CAMCTE010000007.1, read on the forward strand.
GCACGGTGGTGGCCCTGGCCGACAAGCTCGAAACCCTGGTGGGCCTGTTCGGCATCGGCCAGCTGCCCACGGGCGACAAGGACCCCTTCGCGCTGCGCCGCCACGCGCTGGGCGTGATCCGCATCCTGTCGGAGAAGAACCTGCCGCTGCAACTGCCCGAGTTGATGGCCTCTGCCGTGCCGGCTTTTGGTGAACTCATCACCGACCCGTCGGTGCCGCTGCTGGACTTCTTCTACGACCGCCTGGCGGTGTCGCTGCGCGACCAGGGCTATACCGCGCATGAAGTGGATGCGGTGCTGGCCCTGCGCCCGGCGCGCCTGGGCGAAGTGGGCAAGCGGCTGGAAGCGGTGCGGGCCTTTGCTGCGCTGCCCGAGGCGGCTTCGCTGGCTGCGGCCAACAAGCGTGTGTCCAACATCCTGAAGAAGGTGGAGGGGGCCTTGCCTGAAGGCGTGGACGCGGCCCTGCTGCGCGAGGCGCCTGAGCAGGCCTTGGCCGCCGCGCTGGAAGCCGCTGCTCCTGCGGCACAACGCCAGTTCGATGCGCACGATTACACCGGTTCGTTGCAGGCCCTGGCCGTGCTCAAGGCGCCGGTGGACGCCTTCTTCGACGGCGTGATGGTCAATGCCGAAGACGAGGCCCTGCGCCGCAACCGCCTGGCGCTGCTGAAGCAGCTTCACGCAGCCATGAACCAAGTGGCCGACCTCTCACGCCTGGCAGCCTGAAGGCGGCTGGGGTTTCCTGACCACGACTGAACGAGCACCGTGCCGCATATTGCCCACCACGCCGTCAAGCTCATCATCCTGGGCCGGGACGGCGTGCTCAACCGCTACCGCGAAGACCATGTGAAGGAGCCGCAGGAGTGGGAACCCATTCCCGGCGCACTCGAGGCCGTGGCGCGGCTCAACCACGCGGGCTGGCATGCGGTGGTGGCCACCAACCAGGCCGGCATCGGGCGGGGGCTGATCGACATGGCCTCGCTCAATGCGGTGCACCAGGCCATGATCCGCCGCCTGGGTGACGCCGGCGGCCGTTTGGACGCCGTGTTCTTCTGCCCCCACACCCCGGAAGAGCAGTGTGACTGCCGCAAGCCCCTGCCGGGGATGATGCTGCAGATTGCGCAGCGCTACGGCATCGAACTGGCCGGTGTGCCGATGGTCAGCGACAACCTGCGCGACCTCAAGGCCGCCGTGGCCGCCGGTTGCCAACCGCACCTCGTGCGCACCGGGCGCGCTGCGGCACTGGACGATGAGCAGGTGGGTGCGCTGTTGCAGCAGGTGCCCGGCGCCCGGGTGCACCGCGACCTGCAGGCCTTGGCCGAAGCGCTGATGAAGCCCTGATGAAGCCCTGATGAGACCGCCATGCTGAGCCTCGTCCGTTCCATCACCTTCTTCCTGTGGATGGCCCTCACGGTCGTTCCTTGGGGCATCGGCTCGCTGCTCATGTCGATCTTCGTGCGCGGCGATCCCCTGTACTGGTACACGATGGGGTGGTTGCGTTTGGCGGTGTGGGGCGCGCGGGTCATCTGCGGCGTGCGCCATCGTGTGCAGGGTATGGACCACCTGCCCGCACCTGACGCACTCACACCGGTGATCCTGGTTCCGAAGCACCAGTCCACCTGGGAAACCTTCGCCTTCCCTACGATCATGAGTCACCCCTTGGCCTATGTGTTCAAGAAGGAACTGCTGATGGTGCCCTTCTTCGGCTGGGCCATGGGGCGCTTGGACATGATCCACATCGACCGCAGCAAGCGAGCCGAAGCCTGGAGCAAGGTGGCCGAGCAGGGCCGGCGCCTTATGTACCGCGGCGTGTGGGTGATCATGTTCCCCGAGGGCACGCGCACGCCGCGCGGCTCACAAGGCACCTACAAGGCCGGGGCCTCGCGCCTGGCGGTGGTCACCGGGGCCTACCTGGTGCCCATTGCGGTGACCTCGGCCCGGTGCTGGCCGCGCAAGTCCTTCCTCTTGCGCCCCGGCGTGATCGATGTGTCCATCGGCCAGCCCATTGCGTCGGCCGGGCGTGACCCCGAAGAACTCATGCGCGAGGTGGAGGCCTGGATCGAGGCCGAGATGCGGCGATTGGACCCCGAGGCCTACCGGACCTAAACTCCGGCTCCATGGCGGCGTTTGAACAACTGGCGTTCGGGTTCGGAGACGAGCCGAGCGTTGGTGTCGCTGTTGCTGCGCCATCGGTGGTGGTGACGACGGATGGCCGCAAGGCCTCGGAAGCCACAGCCGTGCATCGCACTCCCTTGCCGTCTGTGCAACCCGGCGCTTTCACACCCACCGCTGCGGACGCGGGTACTCCCCGCTCAACCTCAACCTCAACCTCAGCCGACCCGCCTTCCCCAGTGGCCCACCCCCAGGCCAGCCGTGACATTCTGTTGTCGGGCCAGCGCGTGCGCTACGCCTTTCGCCGCGGCAAGCGCCGCACCATCGGCTTCGTCGTGGGGCCCGAGGGCCTGAGCGTGAGTGCGCCGCGTTGGGTGGGCCTACAGGAGGTGGAAGCTGCGCTCTTGGAGAAGGGCTCCTGGATTCTGCGCAAGCTTCAGGAGCAGGGCGAGCGCAATCGGCGCCTGAAGGCGGCCCGTATCGTCTGGGCTGATGGCGCGGTGCTGCCTTACCTGGGGCGGGAGGTGACACTGGTCTTGGATGCCGCGGGCTTGAGTGCTCCAGGGGCTGCCGTGCTGGATGCCGAGACCGCTGAACTGCGACTGAGTCTGCCCGCAGACGCCCAGGCCGAGCGCATTCGCGATGTGGTGCACAGTTGGTGGCAGCGCCAGGCCAAGCGCTTGTTTGAAGAGCGTTGCGCGCTGTATGCGCAGCGCCTGGGTGTGCGCCTGAGCAAGCTGTCGCTGAGTTCGGCACAAACGCGCTGGGGCAGTGCCACGGCCGACGGCGCGGTGCGCCTGAACTGGCGGCTGATCCAGTTTCCCTTGAGCACCATCGACTACGTGGTGGTGCATGAATTGGCGCACCTGCGTGAGATGAACCACAGCGCGGCCTTCTGGGATGTGGTGCGGTCGGTGTTGCCTTCGTTCGAGACGGCGCAGGCGCCGCTGAAGCAGGCGGTGCCCTTGGGCGATTGAGGCCTTGGGCCTGCCGTGCGCGGCCTTGCGGCCGCGTGACCGAAACCGCTGTGTGGGGAGACCTTCCCGATGATGAGCCCTGATGACCTCGAACGGCTGATGCCCGCCGAAGCGCTTCGCTTCCGCTCGCCCATTCCCCTGCAGCCGGTCTCCAGCGAAGAGTTCACACCGGGCCCGCAGAATCCGGTGCAACAGCGCCTGCAGGCCCGCCTGGCCCGCCTGGGTGATGAACTGGCGCGACACCAGGGCCTCAGCCGCCGCGCCTTCTTCCAAAGTGCGGCGGGCATGGCCGCGGCTTTCGTGGCCATGAACGAAGCCTACGGCAGTACGCAGGGCCCGCTGTATGACGCCAGCCTGGCCGAAGCGGCCGACCCCGCACGCGCTGCCGAGCGTGCGAGAGCGCTGCGCGGTCAGTTCATCATGGACATGCACACCCACTTCCTGCGTGAAGACACACGGCTTGAAGGCTTCGTGCGCTCGCGCGAGGCGGTGGGCAAGGCGGGTTGGAACCCGGCGCTGGCGGGCAAGCCGCAGACCATCGACGACCTGAAGTTCGCCAACTACTTCAAGGAAATCTGGCTGGACAGCGACACGCAGGTGGCGCTGATTTCAGGCTCGGGCTCGGAAGACCCGCGCGACTGGTTTCTCACCAATGGCCAGAAGGCACAGGTGCGTTCGGACGTGAATGCAAAGGCCGGTGTGCGCCGCCTGTTCTCGCATGCCATCTTCATGCCTGGCCTGCCCGGTTGGCTCGATAAGGTCGATGAAGATTTGGCGCTGCACAAGCCCGACAGCTTCAAGGGCTACACGGTGGGTGACAACACCAACAAGCACCTGGCCCGCCACCCCTGGCACCTCGATGACGAGAAACTGCTTTACCCCTTCTACGAGAAGCTGGTGAAGGCCTCGAAGGACAAACCCAGCCTGCGCAATGTGTGTGTGCACAAGGGCCTGTTCCCGCCCTCGGTCACCCAGCGGTTTCCAAACCTGTTGCAGTACGCCGATGTCCATGATGTGGGCCGCGCCGCGCGCGACTGGCCGCAGCTCAACTTCATCATCTACCACTCGGGCTTCCGCTACACCGGTGCGCAGGACGCGGGTTGGGCGCAGTTCGAGCAGACCGGCCGCATCGATTGGGTGACCGATCTGGCTGAGATTCCGCAGAAGTTCGGCGTGAAGAATGTGTACGGCGACCTGGGGCAGATCTTTGCGCAGAGCACGATTGCGCAGCCCCTGCTGTGCGCGGCCATGATGGGGCAGCTGATTCAAGGCCTGGACGCCGACCATGTGGTGTGGGGCACCGATGCGGTGTGGACGGGCGCGCCGCAGTGGCAGATTGAGGCGCTGCGGCGCTTGGAGATTCCGGAAGGCCTGCGCGCGAAACACGGTTTCGCGCCGCTTGGCGCAGCCGATGGCGCGGTGAAGAACGCCATCTTCGGCGAGAACTCGGCCCGCCTGTATGGCTATACGTCGGCTGAGCGCGCCGCGCTGCCGGGTGACCGGGTGGCGCAAGCCAAGCTCGACTATGACCTGGCCGGTGGCGGGGCGCGCACGAACCGGCGCTACGGCTTCGTGGCATGCAGCCCCCACGACGCTTATGCAGCCGAGATGGCCCGCTCGGTGACCTTGAAGAGGTGAGCCCTTGAAAACCATGCTGTTGTCCCCCGCCTATGTGGCTGCCGCGCTCGATCGGGTGGGGCACCGCGTGGCGGTACAAGCCATCCAGAGCATCAGAACCAGCAACCTGTATTTCGGCACCACGGGCTTGGCTAGCACCGACCTGGGCTCGGGTGGTGCCAATACGGTCCGGGTTCCCAAGCTTCGCGACGAACATGTTGCCGCTGAGAAATTCAAAGAGCTGTTGAGCCGGAAGTCCATGGCGCAGGCCGCCTCGGGCAGTCGGGCGCCGCGCCGCAATGCGATCCTGTTGTCCCAGGGCGTTGGGGCTCACTTCAACGTGGCCGAGAAGCGAAAGGAGCGGTTACTGGATGCGGTCGAGCGGGTCCAGGACAAGGCGGACGCGCTGGACCTGTCGCCTGCAGCCAAGGCCAGCCTGATCGCTCATGGGGTGAACAATTCCTCGGTTCAGCTTCTCAAGCTCTACAGGAAGGCGCGGGGCGAACCCGTCTCGATCACGGACGACGAGCTGTACAAGCCGGGCGTTCGCGTCATCAATGCGCTCCATGACGAGAATGGGCAGATGATGGACTTTTACTACGGCGACAAGAGCCAGATCTTTCGCAGGCGCAACCCCGCGGTGGCCGAGGTTCTGCACCAACTGCTGGGGTTCACAGGACGCTTCAACCCCAACATCTCCGGGCGCGAGGCCTACCTCGCATCGGTTCCGAGCAATCCCAACGAGGGTTGGCACAAGGACTGTGAGTTTTCCTACATGATCGTGGACGATGAGGAGCGTGAACGAGCCTTTTTCGGATCTATCAACAAGAAGCCCCAGCAGTACACCGTGACCCAGGCCATGTCCTGGTTCTTCAGGCACATGGTGCGGGTGCACGGGGGCGCCATCTATTTCGAAGGTTCGAATATCGCCTACGACGCGGTGTTCAGAAGCACGCCGCGGGGCTTTTCAGATTCGCAGTTGGAGGCCTTTCGGCTCTTCAACTACATGAGCAGTACCAGCCCCGATTCGGGTTCGGAATTCTCGATGAAGAAGGGGTCGGTGATCTTTACGCTAGGCAGTCAGCCCGCCACCCCCACCAAGGCCATTTTTCGAGAATACTGGACGTTTGCGCCTGGCAAACTTCCCCGCGCCGACTCAAGTGCCGAGGGGGAGAATCATCTTTGGCCCAAATTTCATTGATGCTCGCATGAATACTGCCCAGAGGCGTTGCGGGGAAGCCTGCGCACTGGCCTGTGGCTGATGAACAGGCGGGGGGGGCTTTCACACTGATTTTCACCCTACCCAAAGCGGTCGAGAGGTGTATAAAGGTCATATGATGGGCGCTTGTCCAACGACCTAAGGGCGGTGGTGACCATGCCATCCGATCTGACGACGGCCTACCAGGATTTGCCCGACAACAAGAAGTTACAGATCAATCGAAAGTTTGCTGAACTGGATGCTGATGTGGCCGTTCGGGTGGACGACTTCTTGCAAAAAGCAGTAGACCGCGCAGAGGGATGGCATCCAGGGCATGCGCTGCAGGGGCACTATCAGCGCAAGGATGGCGTTGCCGAGGTGTTCCAACTGGCATCCTCGGTGGGGGTTGGGGCGCTCATGTATGGGCTGGCCCAGGGGGCGATCGTCGCCGCGGGCGTATCGGCCAGCGTCGTCAGTTTTGGTATCGTACCAGCAGTGACCTTGGTGGCCGGGGCCATCATTCTAAAGACCAAGGCTGAAATTCATCACAAGCGGGTGACGCTGAGATTCAAGTCGGGGTTGGGCAAGCTCAAGAGTGCTCGCTCCGCCAAGCCTACTAAAGGATTTGAGGTGAATACAGATCCTGCGAATGAATTTGTCAATCAATTCGCTGCGGTGATGCACGAGGCAGGTGAAAAACTTAACCGCAAGTATTTGCGTGTTGCGCGGGTGAGCAAGGGCTCCTTTTCCCGTTTCGTACTCAAATCGGGAAGCTTTCACAGCTCTTTTTTGAAGGATGCCGACCGCAATGATATTACCAAGGCGCAGGCATTGGTGAATCAGGCTTGGGAGGATCCTTCAAAGAACGAATCGCTTTTGCTGGCTGTACTGGAGCTTCATTTCTACGGGACGACGGTCTACCAAGCGCTGGAAGAGTATCTGGATCTCCTTTCCACTGAAAGGACAAAACATCTGGATAACATGACGGCCTTGCGCGCCCACATCGTGAGACAGATGCACTTGGCGGGTAATCACGACGGCTGCGGAGCTGCATGCGGAAAAATGGCACCGGCCTTATTGAATCAGAAGTGCGAAGAAATTGCACAAATGATCCGCGCGGAATATGAGGCCATGCAGAGAGCACAGGAAAGCATACGGCAGTCGATACAGCAGAGCCAAGCCTTCACCAGACAGAGGCAATATGAAGACAGACGGCAGCTCTTGTCGGGCCTGGGGAGCGAGGGTGTGCCGGCAAAAGATCTCAAATTGCGTGCCAAACACCTGCGCAGGATGGATCGGAAGCTGGCTGCGAACCAGGCCGACTATGCGGCAGCAGATGCGCATTTCAAGGCGGCCGGTAACCTGATCAGCGGCTATCAATCCAGTATTTCAAAGGTGGCTGCCAGCAATACTGAAGTCACGGGGGAAGGGTATTTTGACCACCGTCTTGTCTCAGCTGGTTGGCACCGAACCACCATCAACGCGTCTGAGTTGGGGAGCGCCATGAGCGCCTTCAAGGCCGAGGATCGGGACCTGATCAGGGGCGGGCTCGAGCTGGCGACTGGGGAGGTGTCCGCCGCCAGTGTCTTGGCCTATGGCGTGGATCAAGCCGGAAACGCAGCCGGCAATGCGGTGTCAGAAGCCGTCACGGTGGCCGGTGGCGCCGCATCCGTGGGACCCGGTGCCGTTGTGGGCATGGCCATCGACACGATACGGGATCTCTACGAGAGTCGCCAACTGGTCCGTCGGCTTCATGTGGGCGGCAAGGCCAGCCGAGAAGTCTGGGACAAGTTGAAGACATCGGGCCTGGACGCCGCCTTGGCGGATCTCAAGGCCGTTGGCCTGAATCGCGACAAGCTGCCTGCGATTGGGCAGCGCATCAAGCATTACGTTGACAAGATGGCCGATATTGAAAAACAGATGCAGAAGGTGCAGCGACAGGCGCCCTACGCATCCATATTCGTCAAGGACTTTTACGACAACTCGCTCTTCAAATCTTGCCAGGACGCGATCGAGGCCTGGCATGCTTGTTGTTACAAGGACAAGCAATACGCCAAGCTGGAAACCAGCGCCCTGGCGTTCTTGGGCATCTTGAAGACCATGCAGAAGAACCTTGAAAGCGCCAGCCACGGCGCGGTGGTGAAGGCCGATGTGTTGTTCACGCAGGCCGGCCCGGCGTCACAGCCCAGCTATTACGACCAGCTGTAAGGCCGCCTGTCCGGCTTCAAGGCGCGAAGCGCCAAACACCATGGGCGTCCATGCGCCTGTGCAGTTCCCCGCGCTGCCACAGCGCATGCAGGTGGGCCACCGCCTCGCCCATGGCGAAGGTGGTCTGGTGCAGGTCCAGGTTGGGGCGGAACAGGATGGTCAGCAGCTCGGCTGCGCAGGCGGGTGATTCGCTGCAGCGCTTGTGGGTGTCGGCCAGCCGGTCCACATGGTGTTCACGCAATTGCCGGATGCGCGGGTGCAGGCCGGTGAAGGGGCGGCCGTGTGAGGGCAGCACCAGGGTGGTCTCGGGCAGGCCTTCGTAGGCGTCCAGTGAGCGCAGGTACAGCGTCAGCGGGTTGGCTTCGGGCTCGATGTCGATGACGCTGACATTGGTGCTGATGCGGGGCAGCACCATGTCACCCGAGATCAGCAGGTTCAGGCTGGCGCAGTGCAGGGCGATGTGCTCGGGGGCGTGCCCGTAGCCGGCGATGCAGGCCCAGCGGTGATCACCGATGGTCAGCACATCGCCGTCCATGAGCCGCCGGTAGACATCCGGCACCTGCGGCACCATGGTGCCGTAGTAGTTGCCGCGCTGGCGCACCTTTTCAATGGCGTCGGGGTCGGTCAGGCCATGGCTGCGGAAGAAGGCGGCAGCACTTTCGCCACCGTGGCCGATGGTGGAACGGCTGGCCATGCGCGCGGCGTTCCAATCGGTGCCGCTGATCCACATCCGGCAGGGCTGCTCGGGCGTGCCCCACTTTTCGGTGAGCCAATGGGCCAGGCCGATGTGGTCGGGGTGCATGTGGGTGACGATCACCCGCAGTACGGGCAGGCCTTCAAGATGCTCTTGGAACACCTGCTCCCAGGCCGCGCGGGTGGCGTCATTGGAGATGCCGCAGTCCACGATGGCCCAGCCTTCCCGCACGCTGCCCTGGCCATCCTCCAGGCGGTCCTTCAGCAGCCACAGGTTGATGTGGTCCAGCGCGAAGGGCAGGCCCATGCGCACCCACTTCACGCCCGGGGCCACTGCCAGCACCGAGCCGGCCTGTGGAAGCTGTTCGCCCAACGGGTAGTGCAGCTCGTGTTCCTTTGCATTGGCCATGGTGGACGGTTCGCCTTACATTTACGTTTACGTTAACGTCAGTCTACCGAACACGCCCCATGAAGGCCAATTCAACCAAGGCCGCCGCCCGCCGGGATGTCGGCGGCCCTTACACCATCACCGAGCTGGCGCAGGAATTCGACATCACGCCGCGGGCCATCCGCTTCTATGAAGATGTGGGGCTGCTGCAGCCTGCCCGTGAAGGGCGCAACCGCGTCTACACCCACCGCGACCGCACGCGGCTGAAGCTGACCTTGCGCGGCAAGCGCTTGGGGCTGACGCTGCAGGAGATCAAGCAGCTGGTGGACATGTACGACTCGCCCGACGACACCGCACCGCAGCTGCAGGCCTTCCTGGCTGTGTTGCAGGCGCACCGGGAACTGCTGGAACAGCAGCTGGAGGACATTGAGGTGACCCTGGCCGAAATTTCGCAGCACGAGGCGCGCTGCCGCTTGCTGTTGGCGGAGTCGGCGTCCCGCAAGGCCCTGAAGCCCGGGGGCAGCACGTGCGCCCAGCCCGAGCCCAAGGCGGGCCACAAGGCCGCGGCCAAGGGCCCCAAGCCGCGTGCGCGCGCCAAGGCCGCCGTGGAGGCCTGATCCCCTGAAGGCGGTGCCTGCCGTCGCTGAACGGTCGGGATCGATTTCCTACAATTGACGTTTACGTAAACGTAAGTTCCTTTAGATCTGGAGTCCCCATGAACCTGCCTGGCCTGAACTTCCAACTGGGCGAAGACATCGATGCACTTCGCGACGCGGTGCGCGCGTTTTCGGATGCCGAGATTGCGCCGCGCGCAGCCGAAATTGACCGCAGCGACCAGTTCCCCATTGACCTGTGGCGCAAGATGGGCGAATTGGGGGTGCTGGGCATCACCGTGGGTGAGGAGTACGGTGGCGCCAATATGGGCTATGTGGCCCACATGGTGGCCATGGAAGAAATCAGCCGCGCCAGTGCCAGCGTGGGGCTTTCGTATGGTGCGCATTCCAACCTGTGCGTCAACCAGATCAAGCGCAACGGCAGCGAAGAGCAGCGCCGCAAGTACCTGCCCAAGCTGATCAGCGGCGAACATGTGGGCGCCTTGGCCATGAGCGAGCCGGGCGCCGGCAGCGACGTCATCAGCATGAAGTTGCGCGCGCAGGACAAGGGCGGCTACTACGTCCTGAACGGCTCGAAGATGTGGATCACCAACGGGCCGGATGCCGACACATTGGTGGTTTATGCCAAGACCGAACCCGAGCTGGGTGCTCGCGGGGTGACCGCCTTCCTCATCGAGAAAGGCATGAAGGGCTTTTCGATTGCGCAGAAGCTCGACAAGCTGGGCATGCGCGGTTCGCACACGGGTGAGCTGGTGTTCGAAAACGTGGAAGTGCCCGCCGAGAACATCCTGGGCGGCCTGAACAACGGCGCCAAGGTGCTGATGAGCGGCCTGGATTACGAACGCGCGGTGCTGGCCGCCGGGCCCATCGGCATCATGCAAAGCGTGATGGACAACGTGGTGCCCTACATCCACGACCGCAAGCAGTTCGGGCAGAGCATCGGCGAGTTCCAGCTCATCCAGGGCAAGGTGGCCGACATGTATACCGTCTTGCAGGCCGCGCGCAGCTTCTGCTACACCGTGGGCAAGAACCTGGACATGCTGGGCACGCAGCACGTGCGCCAGGTGCGCAAAGACTGCGCCAGCGTCATTCTTTGGTGTGCGGAGAAGGCCACCTGGATGGCCGGTGAAGGCATCCAGATCTTCGGTGGCAACGGCTATATCAACGAATACCCCTTGGGCCGGCTGTGGCGCGACGCCAAGCTGTACGAGATTGGCGCAGGCACCAGTGAAATCCGCCGCATGCTGATTGGGCGTGAGTTGTTTGCCGAGACGATGTGAAGGCCGTGGCGCACGGAAAATGACCGCTTTCATGAACAGGGAGAACGAAAAGCCATGAGCCTGCACCTGGACGAACTCTTCACCAACAACCGCCATTGGGCTGCTGCCACCGAAGCGCGCGACCCGGGTTTCTTTGCCCGCCTGGCCAAGCAGCAGACGCCCAAGTACATGTGGATCGGCTGTGCCGACAGCCGTGTGCCGGCCAACGAAATCACGGGGCTCGACCCCGGTGAAATATTCGTGCACCGCAATGTGGCCAATGTGGTGGTGCACTCTGACTTGAACGCGCTGTCCACCATCCAGTTCGCGGTGGAGCACCTCAAGGTGGAGCACATCATGGTGGTGGGCCACTACGGTTGCGCAGGCGTGCGCGCAGCCATGCGCGGTATCCGCGTGGGCCTGGCCGACAACTGGCTGCGCCATGTGCACGATGTGCGGCTGCGCCACCGCAAGCGCCTGGACCACCTTGAATTCGGCGAGCAGGAAGACATCCTGTGCGAGATGAATGTGATCGAGCAGGTGGGCAACATTGCGCTGACCACCACCATCCAGGACGCCTGGGCGCGTGGCCAGGAAGTGGCGGTGCACGGTTGGGTGTACGGCATCCACAACGGCTTGCTGAAGGACCTGCATGTGACCATGCACAAGCCCGACGCGGTGGTGGACGTGTTTGCCGCCGCGCTCAAGCGCTACCCTTTGCGGATGCCCAGCGATGCCTGAACGCGCGGCCCAGTCGATGTTTCCTGATGCGCTGACCGACCAGCGGGCCTTCGCCATCGCGCAGGCCCTGATCGAAGGCTTCAACCGGCACTACCACTTGTTCCGCCAGGCCAGTCATGAGGCCCAGCGGCGCTTCGAAGAGGCCGACTGGCACGGGCAGCAGGCCGCCCAGCGCGAACGCATTGAGTTCTACGACCTGCGCGTGCGCGAAGCCTGCGAGCGGTTGCAGGCTGAATTCAACGCCAGCGAACTGCCGATGGATGTGTGGCAGCAGGTGAAGCTGCATGTGATCGGGCTGTTGGTCAATCATCACCAGCCCGAATTGGCCGAGACCTTTTTCAATTCGGTCACGACCAAGATCCTGCACCGCAGCTATTTCCACAACGATTTCATCTTCGTGCGGCCGGCGGTCTCCACCGAATACATCGAGAACAGCGAGCCCGAGGCGCAACCCACCTTCCGCGCCTACTACCCCCGCAAGCGGGCGGCGATGGTCGACACCTGGAGGGAGATCATCGCGGCCTTCGGCCTGCAACGGCCCTTTGTCGATCTGGACCGTGACCTCGACCTCGTCAACCGCGCGGCGCTGGCCGAAATGGGCGAGTTCCGTGAGCGGGCAAATTTCCAGGTGCAGGTGCTGTCCAGCCTGTTCTTCCGCAACAAGGGTGCTTATGTGGTGGGCAAGGTGGTCAATGGCTACCGCGAACTGCCCTTTGCGCTGCCCATCCTGCACAGCCACGACGGCCGCATGCACATCGATGCGGCGCTCTTCGGTTCTGACGACTTGGCCGCGCTGTTCAGCTTTGCGCGGGCCTACTTCCTGGTCGACATGGAGATTCCGTCGGCCTATGTGCAGTTCCTGCGCAGCCTCATGCCCAACAAGCCGCGCTCGGAAATCTATTCGGCCCTGGGCCTGCACAAGCAGGGCAAGACGCTGTTCTACCGCGACTTCCTGCAGCACCTGCGCCACAGCACCGACCAGTTCCGCATCGCCCCGGGCATCAAGGGCATGGTGATGTTGGTGTTCGACCTGCCGTCCTTTCCCTATGTGTTCAAGGTGATCAAGGACTACTACCCGCCGCAGAAGGACACCACGCGCGAGCAGATCCAGGGCAAGTACTTGTTGGTCAAGCAACACGACCGGGTAGGCCGCATGGCCGACACGGCCGAGTATTCCGAGGTCGCCTTTCCACGCGAGCGCTTTGACGACGAACTGATCGAAGAAATCCAAAAGTTTGCGCCCTCGCAACTGGAGATCTCCGACCGCGACGGCGATGGCGCGCAGGAGGTGATCCTCAAGCATGTCTACATCGAGCGGCGCATGATTCCGCTGAACATCTATCTGCAGGAATGTTTCGATGCCGGCAGCGAAGACCGCAAGGCGCGCCGCCAGCTCGAACATGCGGTGGTGGAGTACGGCAATGCGATCAAGGACCTGGTGGCCGCCAACATCTTCCCCGGCGACATGCTGTGGAAGAACTTCGGCGTCACCCGCAATGGCAAGGTGGTGTTCTACGACTACGACGAGATCGAGTACATCACCGACTGCCAATTCCGCCGCGTGCCCCCGCCGCGCAATGAGGAAGACGAGATGAGCGGCGAGATTTGGTACGCAGTAGGCCCCAAGGATGTGTTTCCCGAGACCTTCGGACCTTTCCTGCTGGGCAACCCCGAGGTGCGTGAGGTGTTCATGAAGCACCACGGGGATTTGTTGGACGTGGAGTTCTGGCAGTCGCACAAGCAGCGCATCGAAGCGCGTCAGGTCATCGATGTCTTCCCTTACGACCCCGAGCGGCGCTTCCAGGCGTTGGCCGCTGCCGGCAGCAAAACCTCGGCCGCCCGCACCGGCGGCATGCCTTTCACCTCTTGAAACCAGGAGCCTTCCATGAGCGACCCCATCGTCATCGTGTCTGCCGCCCGCACGCCCATTGGGGGCCTGTTGGGTGACTTTTCCAACCTCAGCGCGGCCGAGTTGGGCGCTGTTGCCATCCAGGCCGCAGTCCAACGCGCGGGTGTGCCGGGCGACGCCGTCAACGAAGTGCTGATGGGCAACTGCCTGATGGCCGGCCAAGGCCAGGCCCCGGCCCGACAGGCCATGCGCAAGGCCGGCCTGCCCGACAGCGCGGGCGCGGTGACGCTTTCCAAGATGTGCGGCAGCGGCATGCGCGCCATGATGTTTGCCCACGACATGCTGGCTGCTGGAACCGCCGATGTGATGGTGGCCGGTGGCATGGAGAGCATGACCAACGCCCCGCACCTGATGTTTGCGCGCAAGGGCGTGAAGTACGGTGCGGCGCAACTGTTCGACCACATGGCCATGGACGGTCTGGAAGACGCCTACGAGCGCGGCAAGGCCATGGGCGTATTCGCCGAGGCCTGCGTGGCCAAGTACCACTTCACCCGCGAACAGCAGGACCAGTACGCCATCACCTCCACCACCCGCGCCATCGAGGCCAACAAGAGCGGCGCCTTCGATTGGGAGATGGCGCCGGTCACCTTGGCCGGCAAGGCGGGCGACACGGTGGTCAAGCACGACGAGCAGCCCTTCAAGGCCAAGCTGGACAAGATTCCCGGCCTCAAGCCCGCTTTCAAGAAGGACGGAACGATCACAGCGGCCAATGCGTCCAGCATTTCCGATGGTGCAGCAGCCCTGGTGATGATGCGCGAATCGACCGCGCGTGCCATGGGGGTGACGCCGCTGGCCCGGGTGGTCAGCCATGCCGTGCACGCCCAGGCGCCGGAGTGGTTCAGCACCGCGCCGACCGGCTCCATTGAAAAGGCCTTGAAGAAGGCGGGCTGGGGCGCGAAGGATGTGGACCTGTGGGAGGTCAATGAAGCCTTCGCCGCCGTGACCATGGCGGCCATGAGCGACTTCAAACTGCCGCACGACATCGTGAACGTGCACGGAGGCGCCTGTGCGCTGGGCCACCCGATTGGTGCATCCGGCGCGCGCATCGTGGTGACGCTCTTGGGTGCCTTGCGCCAGCGCAAGCTCAAGCGCGGCGTGGCCTCCCTGTGCATCGGCGGTGGCGAGGCCACGGCGATGGCATTGGAACTGTTATGAATGTCCTGATCATCGGCGCCTCGCGCGGCATCGGGTTCGAACTGGCGCGCCAGCATCACGAGGCCGGGGACACCGTCTATGCCTCCGCGCGTGGCCAGAATGGCATTGCGCGCTTGAAGGACCTGGGCGTGAACACGCTGGTGGTCAACACCGCTGACGCCTTGGGTTGTTCCGGGCTGTCCTGGGGGATCGACGGCACGCGCTTTGACCGCATCTGGCATGTGGCCGGCGTGTTCGGCCCACGCACGGCGGGTGTGGAGCCGCCGGTGCAGCAGGACTTCGACTTGGTCATGCACACCAATGTGCTGGGCTTCATGCGCCTGGTGCCGCAGTACTTCGATGCGCTCGCCCAGGGTGGCCGTATCGGCGTGCTGTCGTCGAAGATGGGTTCGATGGGCCTGCGCGCCAGCCCCTCCGGCTGGACCTACCGCGCCTCAAAGGCCGCATTGAATTCCACGGTGAAGGATGCGGCGCTGGTGCTGGGTGCGCGCGGCATCGTGGCGGCCTTCCACCCCGGCTGGGTGCAGACGGACATGGGTGGCACAGGGGCGGAGATTGCGGTGGACCGCAGCGTGAGCGACCTGCGCCGCACCTTGGATGCCTTGAAGCCCAGCGATACGGGGGGCTACTTCAACCACGACGGACAAACCCTGGCATGGTGAACGGCGCCTTGCGCGTGCACCTGGGCTTGTGTGGCATGACGCTCCTGTGGGGCTTGTCTTGGCCGGCGGGCCGTGCAATTGCACAGAGCCTTCCCTTGTTGTCGTCTTCAGCCTGGCGATTTTCTTTGGCGGCCCTTGTGCTGCTGGCCTGGGCGCGTTTGTCGCGTGGGGCATGGCCTGCGTTGTCAGTTCGGCAGTGGGCCGGCTTGGCCGCGGCGGGTGCGGTTGGCGTGTTCGGCTACACCATCTTCTTCATGTACGGCATGCGTCTTGTGGAAGCCAGCCGAGCCGCGGTCGTGGTCACCACGAATCCGGTGTTCGTCACCTTGGCCGCAGCCTGGTTGTTCGACGAGCCCTTCAACAAACGCATTGGCCTGGGCTTGGCCTTGGCCGTGTTGGGTGCGGCTACGGTGATGACGCACGGGCAGCCCTGGGCGCTGCTGACCGGCGGTGTGGGTCTGGGTGAGTGGCTGCTGGTGGGCTGCATCCTGGCCTGGGCCGGCTACTCGCTCATGGCCAAGCGCCTGATGGTGGGGGTCGATTCCCTGACAGCCACCGCAGTGACGGCGGCCTTCGGTTGCGCGTTGTTGTGGTTGGCTGCCCTGGTGGTGGACGGGCCGGCCGTGGCGTTGGACGGCTTGTCTGAAGTGACGCTGAATCAGGCCGGTCTATTGACCTTCATGGCCCTGGGCCCCACGGTGCTGTCCTATGTGTGGTTCTTCCGCGGCATTGCAGCGCTGGGTGCGGGTGTGGCTTCCAGTTACATCAGCCTGGTGCCGGTGGTGGGTGTGAGCAGCGCGGTGTGGCTGCTCCATGAGCCCCTGGGCTGGTCCTTGGCTGTGGGCGGCGCGATGGCGCTGTGTGGCGTGGTGATCGCCAACCGTGCGCGGCGTTGAGGCAGATACTCACTTCATTCGGGAGTTCTCATCATGTTGTTGTCTGAAGACCATCAAGCCGTTCAGGATGCGGTGCGCGCCTATGTGCAGGACTGCATTGCGCCGCAGGCCGCCCGCTGGGATAAGGAGCACCACTTCCCCGCGGCCGAGCTGCGTGGCCTGGCCGAACTGGGTTGCTACGGCGTGGCCGTGCCCACCGAATACGACGGCGCGGGGTTGGACTATCTGGCCCTGGCGGTGATCCTGGAAGAGATTGCCGCAGGCGATGGCGGCACTTCCACCGTGGTGAGCGTCAACAACTGCCCGGTGTGCTCCATCCTGATGGCCTGGGCCAGCGAGGCACAGAAGCAGCAGTGGCTCAAGCCGCTGGCCGCAGGGCGGATGCTGGGTGCCTTCTGCCTGACCGAGCCGCATGTGGGCTCACAAGCCGACGGCCTGAAGACCACGGCGGTGCGCGATGGCGATGCGTACGTGCTCAACGGCGTGAAGCAGTTCATCACCAGCGGGCAAAACGCGGATGTGGCCATCGTGATGGCGGTGACGGACAAGGCTGCGGGCAAGAGGGGCATCAGTGCCTTCATCGTGCCCACGGATACGCCCGGCTACGAGGTGGCTCGCCTGGAAGACAAGTTGGGTCAGCACAGCAGCGACACCGCGCAGATTCGCTTTGAGAACTGCCGCGTGCCGGCCGCCTGTCTGCTGGCCGAAGAGGGCATGGGCCTGAAGATCGCGCTTTCAGGCCTGGAAGGCGGGCGCATCGGCATCGCGGCGCAAAGCCTGGGCATGGCAAGGGCCGCGTTTGAAGCCGCTTTGCGCTATTCGAAGGACCGGGTGGCCTTCGACAAGCCGATCTTCGAGCACCAAAGTGTGCAGTTCAAGTTGGCCGACATGGCCACACAGATCGAGGCAGCGCGCCAACTCATCCACCATGCTGCGGCCTTGAAGGACGCCGGCAAGCCCTGTCTGAAGGAGGCGGCCATGGCCAAGCTCTACGCCAGCGAGATGGCCGAGCGGGTGTGCAGCGACGCCATCCAAGTGCATGGCGGCTACGGCTATGTGAGCGACTTTCCGGTGGAGCGCATCTACCGCGATGTGCGCGTGTGCCAGATCTATGAGGGCACGAGCGATGTGCAGAAGATTCTGATCGGACGGGCCTTGGCGTAGTCAAGCGCCCCGGCACCCCATTGGGGGCGGGCAGCCCGGAGCTTGCCCAGGGGTGCCATCCGCGGGGGGATCGCCATGCAGCGCCGCACCGCGTTCAATGGGCCCTGAGCCGCTGCACCTCCCTGGCGCACAGGGATGGGCACGGCCGCTCGGAGCCCTGTCGTGAATCCCCTCCACCCCATTCCCCCACTGCGCCTGCGCTGGACGCTGGGCCATGTAGACCTGCCCGCGGTTCGCCACGCGCCGGTGAAGGGTGCCAACCGTCTGGTGGCGCTGGGCTCGATGATGGTGGTGTCCTGCGGGCTGCTCATGGCCCTGGACGCGCCGCGAACTCTGGGCCTGTTTCTTTCCCTCCTGCTGGGTGTGGAAGTGCTGGTGCTGGCCTGCGCTGCGGTGGGTCAACGATGTAACAAGCGGGAAGCCCATGGCCGCCAGTGGCGCAAACGCCACCCATCCAAAGGGGGTGCCCGTGGGCGCAGCGCTGCCCTTGGCCGCCGATCAAGCCACACGCCGGCCCCCTCTTCAGTGGGGGCGGTGCTCGATTGGCGCCCCCTCGAGTGGGCGCAGGTGGGCCTGCTGTTGCTCTGGGTGGTGGTTCGCGGCTGACACACCCGCCGGAGTGCCGGCCTCGGTAGGTCCTTCGTCTGGGGGCACCCTTGAATGGGATGGCGCAGCGCCGCCGCACTGGCTGAAATCCGTGCCGCGGTGGTTGCCGGCCGGGCCAGCCACCGCGGTGCAGGCGGCCTGTTCGATGCGCGCGCCGACCCACCGCCCGGCCTTCCACAAGCAGGGAGGAAACATGAAATTTTCAGATCACGAACCCATGGTCATCAAGGGCAGCGCCCTCGCGCAGCCTTGGGTGTCCGCCCAGAAGGGCATGCCGGCGTTGTTGCGTGTGATGGTTGGCCATGCCAACGGCATACAGGATTTGGCGCAGGCCGGCCCTGCCGCGGTCAGTGCACAGCCCACGTACGTGCTGACAGCGGCCTCACTTTGTGCCGCTGAACCCGACCCTCAGCCCCACGCGCTGCAGTTCAACGGCGCCATTGAAAGCTGGATGCCCTTGTCCAAGGATTACGACTCATTGCGCTTGTTGTCTGACGCCGGCTTGCTGATCGTGGGAACGAACGACCTTGGTTGGGTTGTGTACGACTGGATCCCCGGGCCGTGAGCCACCGCCCGATTGGATGCCCGCGCAGCCTATCCATCGGGGTGCACGCCTGAGAGTGAGGTGCCCACCGACCCCTGCGGTGGCCTGTGGTGGTGTGACCCTCCAGGAGGATTGAGCGCAAACGCTCGACGGCGTGAAATTTCCCCTGTCGCGGCGTGTCGCCAGGTGCGCCGCGAAGACCGGGTCAGGCCTGCAAGGGAGTCGGCAGGCCAGGCCCGGCGACCCCACACCACGCCTGGACGCTCAAGCAAACAACAGGGAGGAACGCATGAGCAACACCACTGAACCCCAGGACTACTGCACCTTGGTCTCGGATTCACCGTTTGGCTTTTCATTCGGTGCAATCTGTGCCGTACACGACGAAAACTATGGTCCGAACTCGTCCGTTTCGCGCACTGCTGCAGACGAAATGTTCTACAACGACATGATCAACACCTGCTACACGCAATACGATGACTCGGCGCTGTGCAACTTCATGGCCACCGTTTATTACATCGGCGTGCGCCTTTTTGGGGGATTGTTCTATGAAGGCCCCGGCGGGGATTGATCTATCGTTGGCCAAGGGTCTCAGTCATTGAAGATCCGGCGGGCCCAACCACACTTGGCGGGCGGGCCCGCCCCAAACACACACAGGGAGGACACCATGTTCCATCAATATCCGCCGCGGCATGAAGCGGTCCATCTTTTCGCTTTGGCATTGTTCTTATGGGGCGCGTTGCTGCTGTTGGCACCCCCGCGTGCGCTGGCGCAGCCCGCTGCGGGCACTCAAGCACCGCCGGCCTTCAAGCCCGACGCCGGTTTTCTCAAAGACGATCCCCACCGCAAGACCAAACAGGTGGTGCGGCTCACCGGGGTGAAATCAGAGGCCGAATTGGCCATCGTCCGCGGCGCCATCAATGATGTGATCGGTTTCGTCCGCTTGTTCGGCATCACGGGCAGCAACCTGGGCAACGCCAAGCTCTCCAGCGTCTCGCCGGAGGAGCTTGAAAAAATCAAAGCGGCACGCGTCACCTGGGACGCCTTTGCCAGGATGTCCACGCCCAGGGGCCGTCAATCCATGCCCATCGAACCGGCCAGCGGCCACATGACCATGGCCATGGACGAATGGGCGGTGGAGTCGGACAGCGCCCTTTCGGTGCGCACGGATTTCCGGATGACCTCATTCGAGCTGAAGATGGTCAAAGATCCGGTGCCGCAGGTTCACCGCTTGCACTTCGTGAAGCAGGATGGCAAGTGGTTGTTTGACCGGGTCAGCCCCTGATCATTGCGGGCAGAGCCATCGTTAGGGCGGTTCCCCGGCTGACAACGGGCAACCGCGTGGCCGTGCGCACTCCGGGGGCGCCTCTGCTGGGGAGTTGAGGAACTAGAATTGACGTTTACGTAAACGTAAACAGTGCCACCATGCCCGTCCTCGCATCACAGCTCAACCCCCGCAGCGAAGAAGTCAAGGCCAATGCGCAGGCCATGCGGGCCGTGGTGGATGACCTGCGTGCAAGGCAGGCGCAATCGGCCCTGGGCGGCGGGCAGGCCGCGCGTGAGCGCCATACCGCCCGCGGCAAACTGCTGCCGCGCGACCGCGTCGGGCGCCTGCTCGACCCCGGTGCGCCTTTCCTGGAAATCGGCGCCCTGGCCGCGCTGGACATGTACAAGGACAAGGGCGGGCAGGATGCTGCCCCCTGTGCGGGCGTGATCGCGGGCATCGGCCGCATCAGCGGCGTGGAATGCATGGTGGTGTGCAACGACGCCACCGTCAAGGGCGGCACCTACTACCCCATGACGGTGAAGAAGCACCTGCGGGCCCAGGAAATCGCCATGCAGAACCGCCTGCCCTGCATTTACTTGGTGGACAGCGGCGGCGCCAACCTGCCCAACCAGGACGATGTGTTCCCCGACCGCGACCACTTCGGGCGCATCTTCTACAACCAGGCCAACATGAGCGCGCAGGGCATCCCGCAGGTGGCGGTGGTGATGGGCTCCTGCACGGCCGGTGGCGCCTATGTGCCGGCCATGAGCGATGAAACCATCATCGTGAAGAACCAGGGCACCATCTTCCTGGCCGGCCCGCCCCTGGTGAAGGCGGCCATCGGCGAAGTGGTGAGTGCTGAAGACCTGGGCGGGGGCGATGTGCACACGCGTTTGAGTGGCGTGGCCGATCACTTGGCCGAGAACGACCTGCATGCGCTGTCGATCGCGCGGCAGATCGTGGCCAACCTGAACTGGAAGAAGCCTGAGCCCTTGCGCATGGTGCCGCCGCGCGCACCGCAGTTCGATCCGGCCGAGCTCTATGGCGTGATCCCCCACGACGCCCGCAAGCCCTACGATGTGCGCGAGGTCATCGCTCGCATCGTGGATGGATCAGAGTTCGACGAATTCAAGGCCCGCTTCGGCGCCACCCTGGTGTGTGGCTTTGCCCACATCGAGGGCATGCCGGTGGGCATCGTGGCCAACAACGGCGTGCTGTTCTCGGAAAGCGCGGTCAAGGGTGCGCACTTCATCGAACTGTGCTGCCAGCGCAAGGTGCCCCTGGTGTTCCTGCAGAACATCACCGGCTTCATGGTGGGTCGCAAGTACGAAAGCGAAGGCATTGCGCGCCACGGCGCCAAGATGGTAACGGCGGTGGCCACAGCCACGGTGCCGAAATTCACCGTCATCATCGGTGGCAGCTATGGCGCGGGCAACTACGGCATGTGCGGCCGGGCCTATTCGCCGCGTCAGCTGTGGATGTGGCCCAACGCGCGTATTTGCGTGATGGGCGGTGAGCAGGCCGCGGGTGTGCTGGCCACGGTGCGCAAAGACGCCCTGGCGGCCAAGGGGCAAACACTGAGCGCCGAAGAGGAGGTCGCCATCAAGCAGCCCATCCTCGACCAGTTCGGCCACCAGTCGCACCCCTACTATTCCAGCGCCCGTCTGTGGGACGACGGGGTGATCGACCCGGCCGACACGCGCCGCGTGTTGGCGCTGGGCATCAGCGCGGCCTTGAATCAGTCCATACCGGATCGGCCGCAATTCGGCGTGTTCCGCATGTAAGGCTCCCCGCAGTACTCAGGAGGCAACATGGACAACATCTACATCACCCACGACCATCAGCTGCTGCGCGACCAGATCGCGCGCTTCATTGCCACCGAGGTGGAGCCGCATGCAGAGGCCTGGGAACGCGAAGGCAAGGTGCCGCGCGAGGTGCTGCGCAAGATGGGGGCAGCCGGCATGCTGGGTCTGCAGTACGAGCCCGAGTACGGCGGCGCCGGGGCCGATGCCCTGACCAATCTCGTCTTCGCCGAGGCGCTGAGCCAAAGCACTTACGCCGGCTTCATCATCACGGTGCTGGTGCATACCGACATGGCCAGCCCTCATCTGCACCATGCCGGCAACGCGCAGCAGAAGGCGCGCTGGATGCCGGGCGTGACCAGTGGCGAACTCATCACCGCCGTGGCGGTGACTGAACCCGCGGCAGGCTCTGATGTGGCGGGCATCAAGACCACGGCGCGCCTGGAAGATGGGCCGCGCGGCCCAGAGTGGGTGATCAACGGCAGCAAGCTCTACATCACCAATGGCGTGCATGCCCACCTGTATTTCGTGGCCGCCCGCACTGGCCCCGGCAAGCGCGACATGTCCATCATTGCGGTGGAAAAGGGCACGCCCGGCTTCACCGTCGGCCGGCAGCTTGAAAAGACCGGCTGGCTGTGCAGCGACACCGCCGAGCTGCATTTCGAAAATGTCCGCGTGCCGGCAGCGAACCTGTTGGGCGAGCAAGGCAAGGGCTTCTATTCGGTCATGAAGAACTTTCAGACCGAGCGCATCGCGCTGGGTGCCATGGCTGTGGGCCACTGCACCCGCGCCTTGGAACTCACCCGCGAGTACCTCACCCAGCGCCAGGCTTTCGGTCAGACCCTGTGGCAGCAGCCCGCCATCCGCCAGCGCAGTGCCATGCT
Source organism: Azohydromonas lata NBRC 102462 (assembly GCA_945878385.1). Taxonomy (GTDB): domain Bacteria; phylum Pseudomonadota; class Gammaproteobacteria; order Burkholderiales; family Burkholderiaceae_C; genus RFTU01. Next base: position 24,635 of record CAMCTE010000007.1, read on the forward strand.
GGACGCCAAGACCCGCGCCGCGCGCGCCTTCATGTACGACTGTGCCTGGCGTGTCACCCAGGGCCAGGACATCGTGCAGGAAGTCTCCATGCTCAAGGCCCTCACCGGTGAACTCGTCAACGAGGTGGTGCAGACCTGCCAGCAGTTCCACGGAGGGATGGGCTACATGCGAGGCACGCCCATCGAACGCCTGTGGCGCGATGCGCGGATTTTGGCCATCGGTGGTGGTGCCACCGAGGTGATGCTGGAGGAAGTGGCCAAACGGTACTGACCCATGAGCACTTTGGAAATCCAACGCCCCACCCCCCACACCGCCGAGGTGTGGCTCAACCGCCCCGAGGTGCGCAACGCCTTCAATGATGGTGTGATTGCCGAACTCACCCAGGCGTTTCGCGAACTGGGCGCAGACCCGAATTTGCGCTGCATCACACTGGCCGGCCGCGGCAAGGCCTTTTGCGCCGGTGCCGATCTGAACTGGATGAAGGCCATGGCCGGCTACGACTGGGAAGGCAACCGCGCCGATGCCCAAGCCCTGGCCGACATGCTCTACACCATCTACAGCTGCCCCATTCCCGTGGTCGGCCGCATCCACGGCGATTGCTATGCCGGCGGCGTGGGCTTGGCGGCTGTGTGTGATGTGCTGGTGGCCGCGCAGGGTGTCCAGTTTTGCCTGAGCGAAGCGCGGCTGGGTCTGCTGCCGGCCACCATCGGGCCCTATGTGGTCAAGGCCCTGGGCGAGCAAGCCTCGCGCCGCTACTTCATCACCGCCGAGCGTTTCAGCTCCGACGAGGCGCACCGGCTGGGATTCGTGCATGAATGCGTGCCGGCTGAGGCCTTGGATGCCCGGGTGCAGACCATGGTGGAAGCCTTGGTCAACAATGGCCCGGCGGCGGTGAAGGCCTGCAAGCGTTTGGTCCAGGACCTGTCCGGGCGGCCGCTCACTGATGAGCTGCGCGCAGACACCGCTCGGCGCATCGCCGACATCCGGGTCAGCGATGAAGGCAAAGCCGGAATCCGCAGCTTCCTGGAGAAATCGCCGGCGCCCTGGCTGAGCTGATCGTCTTTTCTGACCAGCTCACCTGATCCGCTTTGATCATCCGCCCCTCAGAATCGCCTTTGATCTCGTTGCCCAATCGGCAGCCTCCATCCAACCGCACATGACCACCACCCTGGCCCAGCCCGCAACCCATGCGGCCCCCATCAGCCCAAGCCGGCTGCTGACCCCCACGACCGACAGCCTGCGCCGCCAAGCCCAGCCCTGGACGGTCGACGCGGTGGCCGCCCTGTTCGAGCTGCCCTTCAACGACCTGCTGTTCCGCGCACAAGCCTTACACCGCGAGCACTTCGACGCCAATGCGGTGCAGCTGTCCACGCTGCTGTCCATCAAGACCGGTGGCTGTGAAGAGGACTGCAAGTACTGTCCGCAATCGGCCCACTTCGACACCGGCCTGAAGGCCGAGAAGCTGCTGCCCCTTCAAGAGGTGATGGAGGCCGCGCGCGCGGCCAAGCAAAGCGGGGCCACGCGCTTTTGCATGGGCGCGGCCTGGCGTTCGCCCAAGCCGCGTCACCTGGAGCAGATCGGCGAGATGATCAGCGGCGTCAAAGCCCTGGGCCTGGAGACCTGCCTGACCGCGGGCATGCTCGATGACGGGCAGGCCGAGCAGTTGCAGCAGGCCGGCCTGGACTACTACAACCACAACCTCGACACCGCCCCCGAGTTCTACGGCCAAATCATCACCACCCGCACCTACCAAGACCGCCTGGACACCTTGGACCGCGTGCGGCAGGTGGGCCTGAAGGTGTGCAGCGGCGGCATCGTGGGCATGGGCGAAACCCGCCGTCAGCGCGCCGGCCTGATCGTGCAGCTGGCCAACCTGGACCCCTATCCGGAATCGGTGCCCATCAACAACCTGGTGCAGGTGGAAGGCACACCGCTGGCCGGCACAGCCGAACTCGACCCCTTCGAATTCGTGCGCACGATTGCGGTGGCGCGCATCACCATGCCGAGAGCCATGGTGCGGCTGTCGGCCGGGCGCGAAGCCATGCCCGAATCGCTCCAGGCCCTGTGCTTCCTGGCCGGCGCGAATTCCATGTTCTACGGCGACCGCTTGTTGACCACGGGCAATCCGCAGGCCGACAAAGACCGCGCCCTGCTGCAGCGCCTGGGCATGCGCTGCAGTACCGAAGACGAGCTGGCCCGTCAGCCGGCCGATTGACCACCCACCGGGGCCCTGCATGTTCAAGAAGATCCTGATTGCCAACCGCGGCGAGATCGCTTGCCGGGTGGCCGCCACGGCGCGGCGCCTGGGCGTGAAGACGGTGGCGGTGTATTCCGATGCGGATGCCCACGCCCGCCATGTGCAGGCCTGCGACGAGGCGGTTCATGTAGGTGGCAACGCACCTGCTGAAAGTTATCTGAAGTGGCAGCGCATCATTGAAGCGGCCCTGGCCACCGGTGCCCAGGCCATCCACCCGGGTTACGGATTTCTGTCGGAAAACGAAGACTTCGCCCAGGCCTGCGCCCAGGCGGGCCTGGTGTTCATCGGCCCACCCGCATCGGCGATTGCCGCCATGGGCAGCAAGGCTGCGGCCAAGGCCTTGATGGACAAGGCCGGTGTGCCCCTGGTGCCGGGCTATCACGGCGACAACAACGACCCGGCCTACCTGCAAGGACAGGCCGATTCCATGGGCTATCCGGTGCTGATCAAGGCCAGCGCGGGCGGTGGCGGCAAGGGCATGCGCCGGGTGGACCGCAGTGAAGATTTCGTGGCGGCCCTGGCTTCCTGCCAGCGAGAGGCCAAGGCCAGCTTCGGCGACGACCATGTGCTGGTGGAGCGCTACGTCACCCGGCCGCGCCACATCGAAATCCAGGTCTTCGCCGACACCCACGGCCAGGCGGTTTACCTGTTCGAGCGCGATTGTTCGGTGCAACGCCGGCACCAAAAGGTGTTGGAGGAAGCGCCCGCACCCGGCCTGTCCGAAGTGCGCCGCGCCGAAATGGGTGCTGCGGCC
>CAMCTE010000008.1 GCA_945878385.1 Azohydromonas lata NBRC 102462
CTCGCTGCGCCGGCGCTCCCGTTGGGCCTCGGCCGCCTGCAGCGCCCGCTCGATGGCCGGCAGCAGCCGAGCGGTGTGTCCCTTGAGCAAGTAATCGCTGGCGCCATGGCGCATGGCGTCCACCGCAGTGTCTTCGCCAATTTCGCCAGACAGGATGATGAAGGGCAGCACCTGCCCGCCCGCACGCAGGATCGACAACGCCGTCAGGCCTGAAAAGCCAGGCAGGCGGTAGTCCGACAGCACCAGATCCCACTGCGCCTGTTCGAGCGCGTCGCGGTACTGGGACTCGCTGTCCACGCGGTGGCACACCACATCGGGCATGCCTCGCTGCAGGTGCAGCACCAGCAGTTCATGGTCGTCGGCCGAATCTTCCACATGCAGCACCCGCAGCGGACGGCGCGGGGCACCTTCCGGGTTCGGGTGGCGGGCATTCGGTTGCGACATGGATCCCTGTGAAGTATGGCCGCGCCAAGGGGTGCTCGAACCCGGCTAGGCGCGGAAATGGGGGCGGATTTGCCACATCATTATCGGAACAAATACCGCCCCACCACCGAAACTGAGTCCATTGCGTAAGAGACCCTTCCCGACAGGCCCCACCGGGTCAACGGGACCTTGGCTGCCCAACCCATGACCTTGATGGCTGGATCCCCTGCTGCTGGCGATGCCCCCCCGGGCCCGCCCCGTGCCATGGCGCTCTTCGGCGCCCTGGAGGCCACGGAATTGCAGGATCACCTCCTGACCACCTTCAATGACCTGGAGCGGCTGCAAAGGCTGTTGGACGGCATGTGCGACAGCCTGCTGCTGAATTTCTCACGCGTGAATGACCGGCTGGACGCCCTCGGGCGCACGGCCGACACCACGGAGTTGGACGCCATCCGCCAGGAACTGGCCGGCGCCATCACCGGACTGCAGTTCCAGGACATGGGCACGCAACTCATCACCCACACGCTCAAGCGCCTGCGCAACTGCGCCGACCGCCTGGCCGCGGGGGCCTTGGGCGACGATGAAGACGGTATGGGCCTGGTTGAAGACGCCCCCGCCCGACCCAATCCCGTGACCCAGGACGAAATGGACGCCGGGTCGGTTGAACTGTTCTGATTGGAGCCAAGCATGCATTCGATTCTTGCCGTCGACGATTCCGCCTCGATGCGCCAGATGGTTTCGTTCACCCTGAAGAACGCCGGTTTTCAAGTGGTGGAGGCCGTCGATGGCCAAGACGCCTGGGAGAAGGCCAATTCACGCGACTTCAACCTGGTGCTCACCGACCAGAACATGCCTCGCATGGACGGCATCAGCCTGACGCGCAAGCTGCGCGAGAACCCCAAGTTCAAGGCCACGCCCATCCTCATCCTGACCACCGAGTCCAGTGAACAGATGAAGCAGGCCGGCCGCGCCGCGGGCGCCACCGGTTGGCTGGTCAAGCCCTTCGACCCGGCCAAGCTGATCGAAGTGATCGGCAAAGTCATCCGCTGAGCCGGTTGCGCACTCGGCCCACATCCAACAAGGCAGCCCACCATGTCTGACGGCGGCAACGGCGGTTTCGACCTCAGCCAGTTCTACCAGGTCTTCTTCGAGGAGGCCGGCGAGAACCTGGACAACATGGAGCAGTTGCTGCTCAACCTCGACGTGGCCACGGCCGACGACGAGGAACTCAACGCCATCTTCCGCTGTGCGCACTCCATCAAGGGCGGCGCGGCCACCTTCGGCTTCAAGGATGTGGCCGAACTCACCCACGAAATGGAGACGCTGCTGGACAAGCTTCGTCGCCATGAACTGCAGGCCACACCGCCGATGGTGGATGTGCTGTTGGAGTCGGGTGACGCGCTCAAGGCCCTGCTGGCGCGCCATCAGGGCTCCAGCGACGAAGTGCTGGACACCACCGAACTGGTGCGGCGCATCATGGCGCTCAGTCACGGGCAGGCCGCCGGCACTTCCAGCGCTGCGGCGCCCAGCGTGGCCACGCCCAGCCCAGCCCCCGTTCAGGAAGCCGAGCCGCAATGGCCCCAAGACGAACCCGTGGCCGCTGCAGGTGGCGCCAAGGGGGAGCGGCGCGAACTCGAATTGCGCGTGGGCCCGCTGTCCCAACCTGAACTGGCCGACAACCTGATCGAGTTGTTCAAGGAAATCACCGATCTGGGCACCATCGAGCCGCTGGATGGTGGCCGGTCGGCCGACGGCATGCGCCGCTTCAAGGTGCTCACCAACAGCACCGACGACGACCTGCTGGACCTGTTCACCTTCCATGTGGCGCGCGAGGAAGTGGAGATCGTGCCCTACGGCCCGGGCTATGGTTTCCATGACGGCGCGCCAGGCGCACCCGGAGCCGGTGGCGCTGAAAAACCGGCCGACACCGGCTACGGTTTCTTCGACAACGCGCCGGGCGTGCCGGCCAACGGAACTGCCGCTGTTTCGCCCAGCTCGGCACCCGCCACCACCGCCGTCGCGCCGGCCGCCCCTGCGGTCAACCGGGCGACCACTGCCGCCAAAACAGATGCCAAGGGTGGTGGCGCCGCCGGCAACCTTGAATCCTCCACACTGCGCGTGTCGGTGGAAAAGGTGGACCAGCTCATCAACCTGGTGGGCGAACTCGTGATCACGCAAGCCATGCTGGCCCAGAACAGCAAGGGGCTGGACGGCACGCTGGAGGCCGACCTTTCGCAGCAGCTGGCCAGCAACCTGTCGGACCTGGAACGCAACACCCGCGACCTGCAGGAAGCGGTGATGTCGATCCGCATGATTCCGATGTCCATGGTGTTCAACCGCTTCCCACGCATGCTGCGTGACCTGGCTTCCAAGTTGGGCAAGAAGGTGGAACTGGTGACACAGGGCGAGGCCACAGAACTGGACAAGGGTCTGGTGGAAAAGATCACCGACCCGCTGACCCACCTGGTGCGCAACAGCTGCGACCACGGCATTGAGATGCCTGCAGACCGCCTGGCGCGGGGCAAGCCTGAAACCGGCACCATCACACTGATTGCCAGCCACCAAGGCGGCAGCATCGTCATCGAGGTGCGCGACGACGGCCGCGGCATGAACCGCGAGAAACTGATCAAGAAAGCCCGCGAGAAAGGGATCGACGCACCGGATTCGATGAGCGATTCCGAAGTGTGGAGCCTCATTTTTGCGCCGGGTTTTTCCACCGCCGAGCAGGTCACCGATGTCTCGGGCCGCGGCGTGGGCATGGATGTGGTGAAGAAGAACATCACCTCGCTGGGCGGCACGGTGGAGATCGACTCCGCCGAGGGCTACGGCATGAGCGTGAAGGTACGCCTGCCGCTGACGCTGGCCATCATGGACGGCATGAGCGTGAGCGTGGGCCCGGAGTGCTACATCCTGCCGCTGGCCAGCGTCGTGGAAAGCTTCCAGGTACAGGACGGCATGGTCAAGACCATTGGCGGCACGGGCCGCGTGGTGAAGGTGCGCGAGGAATACATGCCGGTGGTGGACCTGCAGAATGTGTTCAGCGTGCCGGGTGAATTCGACGACGACCCGCAAAGCAACATCCTCACCGTGGTGGAAGCCGAAGGCAGCCGCGTGGCGCTGCGGATCACCGAACTGCTGGGGCAGCAACAGGTGGTGGTGAAGAACCTGGAAGCCAACTACCGCAAGGTGACCAATGTGTCGGGCGCCACCATCATGGGCGACGGGCGCGTGGCCCTGATCCTGGATGTGGGTTCCCTGGTGCGGCATGCCCGTCACTGAGCCCGCGGCCGCTCAGCCCGTCAACAAACAATCAGGGAAGCTCACATGGACATGACCGTATCACCCGCCCGGGCAGCGCAGGCCCAAGAGGCGATGGCTGCCATCGGCGGCGAATTCCTCACCTTCCGCATCGGCACCGAGGAGTACGGCATCGACATCCTGCGCGTGCAGGAGATCCGCTCCTACGAAGCCCCCACGCGCATTGCCAATGCACCGGACTTCATCAAGGGCGTGGTGAATCTGCGCGGTGTGATCGTGCCGATCGTGGACCTGCGCATCAAGTTTGCGCTGGGCGAGCCGGCCTATGACGAATTCACCGTGGTGATCGTGCTCAATGTGGCCAACCGCGTGGTGGGCGTGGTGGTGGATTCGGTTTCCGATGTGCTGGAGTTGCGCCAGAACCAAATTCAACCTGCACCGCAGTTCAACACCGCGGTGGATGCGTCCTTCATCACCGGCGTGGGCACCGTAGTGGAAAGCGAGCGCGAACGCATGCTGATTCTGGTGAACATCGAGCAGTTGATGTCCAGCAGCGACATGGGGCTGTTCGACTCACTGGGCTGAGCCTACTGGGCCGCGCGCCGCAGCGTGTCCACCACAGGCCGCTGCCAAACCGCCCGCAAGCCCAACGCACCCGCCCACCAGGCCAACAGGGCACCGGCCAGCAGGCCGCCCAACGGCACCCAGGGGCTGGGTGCCCAGTTGAACTCGAACACGGTGCGGGCCAACACAGCGCCCACCACCATGGCCACAGTCGACGCCAACAGGCCCGACAACGCTCCTACCCCCAGCAGTTCGGCCCGCTGCATGCCCTGCAGCAATGCCGCACGCGCGCCCAGCGCCCTCATCACGGCGTATTCGCGCACGCGGGCTTCACGGGTGGCGGTGATGGTGGCCACCAGCACCAGCAGCCCCGAAGCCAGCGTGAAAGCGAACAGGAATTCCACCGCTCGGATCACCTGGTTGAGCACCTCCTGCACCTGAGCCACCGAGGCCGAGATGTCCACATTCGTAATGTTCGGAAAGGTCTGCAGCAGCGTGCGGTCCAGCGCCTGCGCGGCATCCGCCGCGGGTGGCGCCTTGAAGGCGCTGATGTAGGTGGCCGGTATATCCGGCATTGCAGCCTGTGGGAACAACACGAAGAAGTTCACCCGCATCGAGCCCCATTCCACCTTGCGCAGCGAGGTGATGCGGCCTTCGCGCAACTGCCCGGCGATGTCGAACTGCATGCGGTCGCCGAGCTTGAGGTTCAAGGTTTGCGCCAAACCCTCCTCCACGCTCAAGCCGTCGGCTTCATCGGCCTTCCATTGGCCACGCACCACAGCGTTGTGGCCCGGCAGTTGCGCGGCATGGCTCAAGTTGAATTCACGCTCGACCAAACGCTGTGCGCGGTCGCTGGCATAAAAACCGGGCTTGATGGTCTGCCCATTGATGCCTACCAACCGCCCCCGGATCATCGGGTACCAGTCGTAACCCTGCACACCGGCCTCGCGCAAGCTGTTCTGGAAAGCATCGGACTGTTCGGGCTGGATGTTGATCACGAAACGGTTGGGCGCATCCGGTGGCGTAGCCGAACGCCAACTGGCCACCAGATCGGTTCGCAGCAGCACCAGCAGCACCAGGCACAGCAAACCCACCGACAAGGCACTGACCTGCAGCACCGAAAACCCAGGGCGCGCCGCCAACTGCCGCGTGGCCATCACCAGGGCCTGCCAGCGCCCGGCCGAGCGCAGGCGCGGCACCACTCGGCGCAGCGCCCACATGGCCAGGGCGGCCAAGCCAGCGAAGAAGGCCAGCGCTGCCGCAAAGCCGCCCACCGTCACCAGGCCCAAGCGAAGGTCGGCCGAGACGGCCAGCAGCAAGGCACCGAAGCTCAAGGCACCCGCACCCAACACGCCAACGGAAAACGCGCGCGGTCGGCCCACATCGCGCCGAATCACCCGCAGCGGCGGCACCTGCGCCAGCTGCAGCACCGGTGGCAGGCCGAAGCCCATCACCAGCACCCAACCCAGTGCGGCCGCCAACAGGCCCGGCTGAGCACTGGCGCCCGGCAGCGTGGTCTTCACCAGCCCGGCCAGCAGCGCCACAAAGCCGTGGTGCACCGCCCAGCCCAGCGCCACACCCAGCGCGCAGGCGATGATGCCCACCACCGCGAATTCCAATGCATACAGGGTGGCAATTTCACGCTGGTGCAGGCCCAGCACGCGCAGGAGCGCGCAGTCGTCCAGGTGCCGGTCGGTGAAGTCGCGCGCGGCGATGCCCACCGCCACCGCGGCCAGCAGGGCCGACAACAGCGCCACCAGGGTCAGGAATTTTTCCGCGCGCGCCAGTGTTTGCCGCATTTCCGGGCGGCCAGCTTCCAGGCTGTCGATGCGCACGCCGCGCAGGCCTTCCTGCTCGATGCGGGCTTCGATCGATTGCCGCAGCGCCGCCACGGCCTGTGAGCCTGCACCGCGCCCCATCGCATCCGGCGCCAACACCATGAGGCGGTGGGTGACGCGGCTGGCCGGTTGGATCAGGGCCGTGGCGGCCAGGTCCTGCTCGTGCAGCATCACGCGCGGCGAGAAGCTCATGAAGCCCGCGCCCCGGTCAGGTTCATTGAGGATGGCACGCTCGATGCGCAGGCTGGCTTCGCCCAGCAACAGCGGGTCGCCAATGCGCAGGTTCAGCCCTTCCAACAGGGGAGCGTCCACCCACACCGTGCCGGGCGCGGGGCCCGAGGCCAGCTTTTGTTCGGCACCCTGCGCGTCTCGCACCGTCAAGCGGCCCCGCAGGGGGTAGGCGCCGTCCACGGCCTTGACGGCCACCAAGCGGAATTGCCCGCCACGATCGTCCGGTGCGCGCGCCATGCTGGGAAAGCCCACCGTGCGCGCTGTGCGCAGGCCGCGCTCGGTGGCCCACTGCGCCCAGTCCGCCGGCAGGGCCTGGTCACCCGACACGGCCAGGTCGCCGCCCAACAGTTGCCCCGCATCACGCGCCAGGCCGGCCTGCAGGCGGTCGGCAAAGAAGCTCACTGCGGAGAGTGCCGCCACCGCCAACACCACGGCCAGCCCCAGCAGGCGCAGTTCTCCCGCGCGGAAGTCGCGCCAGGTTTGGCGCCAGGCCAGCAGGGCCAGGGGGGGGCGGATACGGGTCGGGTTCATGGACGAATGATGCATGCAATCGGCTGCAATGGTCGGGCGTGGGGATGCTGATGCCCGATGCCCGAGCCCCACCGACGCGCACTTCGCCTGCATGACATTGCTCAGCCAGGCTTGATCGGGATGGGCGCTTGCGCAGTCTGAATTCCACAATTGGCAGCGGCTTTGGCACTAGGATGGAGGGCATGAACTTCGCTCTCACCCCTGAACTGCAGGCCCTGCAGGCGCGCGTGCGCCGCTTCATCGCCGACGAGATCATCCCGCAGGAGCGCGACCCCCGCTGGGGCGACCATGGCCCGAGCGAAGACTTTCGCCTCGAACTGGTGGCGCGCGCCAAGGCCGCCGGCCTCCTGGCACCGCACGTGTCCGAGCACTACGGCGGCATGGGCCTGGACCACCGAAGCCGCGCGGTGGTGTTTGAAGAGGCGGGCTACTCCACCCTCGGCCCCCTGGCGATGAACCTGTTCGCGCCGGACGAGGGCAATATGCACCTCATGGAAGTGGTGGCCACGGCCGATCAGAAGAACCGGTGGCTGGCGCCATTGGCCAGCGGCCAGATCCGTTCCTGCTTCTGCATGACCGAGCCGCCGCCCGGCGCAGGCTCAGACCCCTCCATGCTGCAAACCACCGCCACGCCAGTGCATGATTCTCATGGCGAAGGCTGGCTGATCAACGGCACCAAGTGGCTGATCACCGGGGCTGACGGCGCGGGCTTTGCCATCATCATGGCGCGCCTGCCTGACGGCTCGGCCACGATGTTCCTCTCGGACATGAACGCGCCGGGCATCACCGTGGAGCGCACCATGGATTCACTGGATCGCTGCTTTCCCGGCGGGCACTGCGTGGTGAAGTTCAACAACCTGCGCGTCGGCGCGGATGCCGTGCTCGGCGAACTGGGCAAGGGCTTTCGCTATGCGCAGGTGCGCCTGGCACCGGCGCGTCTGACCCATTGCATGCGCTGGTTGGGTGCCGCGCGCCGCGCGCACGACATCGCGCTGGCACACGCCCGCACCCGCACCGCTTTCGGCAAGCCCCTGGGCGAACACGAAGGTGTGGGCTTCATGCTGGCCGACAACGAACTGGACATCCACACCGCGCGGCTTTCCATCTGGCATTGCGCCTGGGTGCTGGACCAAGGTGGCCGGGCCAACACCGAATCGAGCATGACCAAGGTGATTGCGTCCGAGGCCATCTTCCGCATCGTCGACCGTTGCGTGCAAATTCTCGGTGGCCAGGGCGTGACGGGCGAGACCATCGTCGAGCGCATCTGGCGCGATGTGCGGCCCTTCCGCATCTATGACGGCCCGAGCGAGGTGCACCGCTGGAGTTTGGCGAAGAAGTTGATGGCGGCGGGGTGAAGATGCCCGCCGAAAGGCGGCACCCACCGGAGTGATCGACAAGGTAGCGTGGATTCGGTAGGATGTACGCGTACATCTATTGGGAAAAACCATCTACGATGACCCCCACCAAGCTATTCAAAAATGGCAATTCCCAGGCCGTTCGCATCCCAGCGGAATTGGCATACAGCACCTGGGACATGGACTTGGTCATCGAACGCCATGGCGATGAACTGCGCATCCGCCCTGCCGCGCGACGCATCGGCGATGTGCTGAAGACTTTTGCCCGTTTCTCCCCCGACTTCATGGCCGAAGGCCGCGGGCGGAACACGGAAGGGCGTCGGGAAAAGTTGTGAGGCCGAAATACCTGCTCGACACCAACATCTGCATCTACCTGATGAAGCACCAGCCGCCCCAGGTGGCTGAACGCTTTGCGCAGTGCAGGGTGGGTGATGTGGTGATGTCGGCCATCACCTTGGCTGAGCTGGAGTATGGCATCGCGTGCTCGGGCACGGGCTCGGCCAAGCGGCGCAACCACGCTGCACTCGCGGCCCTGGTGGACGATATTCCCGTATTGCCCTTTGACGGCGAGGCAGCCCACGCCTACGGCCCCTTGCGGGCCGCACACCGCGCCCGCAACAAGGATGCGCTCGACAAGCTGATCGCCGCTCAAGCGGTCGCCGCAGGGGTGACGCTGGTCACCAACAACGAAGCCGACTTCCTGGGCTTTGAAGGGCTGCGGGTAGAGAACTGGGTGGCGGAGCACTGAGCGTGCCCCGCCATCGGGCTTACGCCACCAACAAACGCGTCACCCGCTGCACATGCTCCGCCGGGTTCTCCAGCGCCCCACCTTCGGCCAACACCGCCTGATCGAACAACAGATGCGCGAGATCGGCAAAGCGCGCCTCATCGCTTTCCAGCTTTTTCACCAGGGCATGCGAGGGGTTCACTTCCAGGATCGGCTGCGAAACCGGCGCGGCCTGCCCGGCTTGCTTGAGCAGGCGCGCCAGATGTCCGCTCATGTCGCCCTCTTCCACCACCAAGCAAGCCGGTGAATCCACCAAACGGGTGGTGGCGCGAACATCCTTGGCGCGGTCCTTCAGGGCTTCCTTGATCTTCTCCAGCATCGGCTTGAAGGCCTCGGCTGCGGCTTCGGCCTGCTTCTTCTCTTCCTCGTCCTGCAGCTTGCCCAAATCCACCGCGCCCTTGGCGATGCTTTGCAGCGGCTTGCCGTCGAATTCGTAGAGGTGCGAGAGCATCCACTCGTCCACACGGTCTGAAAGCAGCAGCACTTCGATGCCCTTCTTGCGGAAGATCTCCAGCTGCGGGCTGTTTTTGGCCGCAGCCAGGGTGTCGGCGGTGATGTAGTAGATGGTGTCCTGGCCTTCCTTCATGCGGCCCACATAGCCGGCGAAGGACACGCCTTCGTCGGCATGCGTAGACGCAAAGCGCAGCAGCTTGGCCAGGCGCTCGCGGTTGGCCATGTCCTCGCCCACGCCTTCCTTGAGCACCGCGCCGAATTCCTTCCAGAAGTCGGCGTATTTGCGCTGTTCGTCGGCGTTGTCGGAATCGGCCAGCGATTCGAGCATGCCCAACACCCGCTTGGTCGACCCCTCGCGGATGGCCTTCACATCGCGGCTTTCCTGCAGCAGCTCGCGGCTCACGTTCAGCGGCAGGTCGTTCGAATCGATCACGCCCTTCACAAAGCGCAGGTACACCGGCATCAGCGCTTCGGCATCGTCCATGATGAAGACGCGCTTCACATAGAGCTTCACACCGCCGCGCTTGTCGCGGTTCCACAAGTCAAAGGGCGCCTTGGCCGGGATGTAGAGCAGCTGCGTGTACTCGCTGCGGCCTTCCACACGGTTGTGGGTGTAGGCCAGCGGTGCGGTCTGGTCGTAGCTGATCTGCTTGTAGAACTCCTGGTATTCGGCGTCCGTCACATCGCTCTTGCTGCGCGCCCACAGTGCCGCAGCCTTGTTGACGGTCTCCCATTCGTCCCGGGTGATGTATTCGCTCTTCTCCTGGTCCCACTCTTCCTTTTGCATCAGGATGGGCAGAGAGATGTGGTCGGAGTACTTGCCGATCACCTGCTTGAGCTTCCAGGCCTTGAGGTATTCCTGGTCTTCATCAGCCTCACGCAGGTGCAGGATGATGTCAGTCCCCCGCCCGGCCTTGGAGATGGTTTCCACTTCGAACTCGCCGGTGCCGGTGCTGCTCCAACGCACGCCCTGGTCGGCAGCCGCACCCGCGCGGCGGGTTTCCACGGTGATGCGGTCGGCCACGATGAAGCCCGAATAGAAGCCCACGCCGAACTGGCCAATGAGCTGCGCATCCTTCTTCTGGTCGCCTTCCAGGCGGGACATGAATTCACGCGTGCCGCTCTTGGCGATGGTGCCCAGATTGGCCACGGCTTCTTCGGCGCTCATGCCGATGCCGTTGTCACGGATGGTGAGAGTCTTGTTGGCGGCATCCACCAATAGGCGCACTTCCAAGTTCGGCTGGTCTTCGTAAAGGGCCGCGTTGTCCAGGGCCTCAAAGCGCAGCTTGTCGCAGGCGTCGCTGGCATTGGAAATAAGCTCGCGCAGGAAGATTTCCTTGTTGGAATAAAGCGAATGCGTGACCAGGTGCAGGATCTGCTGCACCTCGGCCTGGAAGGACAGGGTTTTCTTTTCCATGGTGATGCGGATGGATGAGGGATGAACGAAACGCCAGGGTCCAGGGTGCGAACGCGCGCCCCTACCGGCGATCTTGGGCATATCGGGCCGGTGCCGAAGATTTCAAGAGCCCCGTCAAAGGCGCTGGCGCCCCCCTCCCCCGGGAGGCCGGCGCGCGCTCAGCCTTGGGGGTCGACCTTGGAGCGGGGCGGCGGCGGCAGGCGGTAGCTGGCCGGCGTGCGCTCGAGCTTGATCGGCGAGGCCATCCCACGGTAGTGCTCGCCGATTTCCACCACCATGCCGCGGTGGGCGGTGTGGGCGTCCTTCAGCGCGGCCTGGATGTCCTGGATGGGCGCGCAGGGCACGCCTGCCTCCAGAAGGCGCACGGCCAGGGCCTTGCCTTCGTGGGGCTTCAGGGCGGCCTCCAAGAGGGGGCGCAACTCGGCCCGGTGCTTGGAGCGCAGGGCGTTGGTGGCAAAGCGCGGGTCGGCCGCCAGTTCCGGCGCGCCGATGCCCTGGCACAACAGGGCGAACTGCCGGTCGTTGCCCACCGCCAGGAACAGGGGTTCGCTGCCGGTGGGGAAGACATCGTAGGGGCTGATGTTGGGGTGGTCGTTGCCCGTGCGCTTTGGGATGCGCCCGTCCATCAGGTGGTTGGCCGTGTGCGGGTGCAGCAGGGTCAGGCCCACGTCATAAAGCGCCACCTCCAGGAACTGGCCGCGGCCACTGCGCGCGCGCTCAAAAAGGGCCAGAGTAACGCCCAGGGCGGCATTCAAGCCGGTGGCCAAGTCCACCACGGGCACACCAGCGCGCAGGGGTTGGCCGCCGCGTTCGTCGGGTTCTCCATTGACGCTCATCAGGCCAATCAGGGCCTGGATGGCGGCGTCGTAACCCGGCAGGCCACCATAGGGGCCATCGGCACCAAAGCCGGTGACGCGGCAATAGACCAATTTCGGGAAGCGCTCACGCAGCACCTCCCAACCCAGGCCCCACTTTTCCATGGTGCCGGTCTTGAAGTTCTCCACCAGCACGTCGCTGTCGGCCAGCAACTGCAGTACCTGTGACCGCGCGGCTTCGGTGGTGAGGTCCAAGGTGATGCCCCGCTTGTTGCGGTTCAGCCCCATGTAGTACGAGGCGGTGCCCTGCGCATCGAAGGGTGGGCCCCAGGTGCGGGTTTCATCGCCCGAGGGCGGCTCCACCTTCAGCACATCCGCGCCGTGGTCGGCCAGGATCTGCGTGCTCGAAGGGCCGGCCAGCACGCGGGAGAGGTCCAGCACCCGGATGCCGGCCAAGGCGCCGGGCGGCAGTTTCACGAAAGCTCCACGAACACGCGGCCGTCTTCGATCTTCACCGGGTACACGCGCACCGGGTCGCAGGCCGGCTCGCAGGTGGGCGCGCCGGTCTTCACATCGAAGCGCCCCTGGTGCAGCGGGCATTCGATCTCGCCGTCGATCAAGAAGCCTTCGCTGAGGAAGGCGTTGCCGTGGGTGCACTGGTTGGCGGTGCAGTGCACCTGACCATCCACACTGTAGAGGGCCAGGTCGTGGCCGTCGGTGGACACGGCCATCACCTCCTGGCTTTGCACATCCGCCAGCTCGGCGGCATAAATCCAGTAGGCCGTACTCATGGCGCAACCAATGAACAGGTGGGCACTGAAGATCCTTCCTTCTTTTGCAGCAGCGCGGTGCCGCTGCGCACCGAGATGATCTCGGCCATGATGGACACGGCGATCTCGGCGGGCGTCTTGCCACCAAGGTCCAGCCCGATGGGGCCGTGCAACCGGTCAATCTCGGTGTCGCTCAAGTCAAAAAGCTTCAACCGTTCCTTGCGTTTGGCGGTATTGCCCCGCGAACCCAGTGCGCCCACATAGAAGGTAGGCGACTTCAGGGCCTCCAGCAGCACCAAGTCGTCCAGCTTGGGGTCGTGCGTCACGGCCACCACCGCGCTGTGGGGGTCCAGGTGCAGTTCCTGCACCAGGTCGTCGGGCATGGCCTTGCTGAAGGTGGTGCCCGGCACATCCCAGGTGAGGTGGTATTCCTCACGCGGGTCGCAGCAGATGACCTCGAAATCGAGCATCAGCGCCATCTGCGCCACAGCGCGGGAGAGTTGCCCCGCGCCGATGATCAGCAGCCGCCAGCGCGGACCGAACAGGGCCCGCATGGAATGGCCGTCGAAGGCGAATGCCTCCCCGCGCGAGCCCGGCTCCAGCCGCACTTCACCGGTTTCCAGCGACACCACCCGGGCCACGATCTCGTGCCTTGCGGTGCGCTCCAGCACCGCGTCCACCCAGCCCGTGTCGTGCAGCGGCTCCTGCACCAGGCGCAGGTTGCCGCCGCAGGGCAGGCCGAAGCGCGCCGCTTCTTCCTTGCTCACGCCGTAGGTGATGAGTGAGGGCTTACCTACGCGCTCGCCCTTGCGAACCCGGTCGATCAGGTCGTCCTCCACGCACCCACCGGATACCGACCCCACGACCAGGCCATCGCCCCGCATCGCCAACAGCGCGCCGGGCGGGCGCGGGGCCGAACCCCAGGTTTCAATCACCGTGACCAGCCACACGGGGTGGCCTTCCAACTTCCATTGCCGCGCCTGTTGCAGCACCTGCAGGTCCAGTGAATCCATCTTGTACTCCTCCAAGCCGTGATGCTAGCGCGACAGGCGGTAGCCCACCAGGTCCACAGGCTCCAAGCCCATAGCATCCAGCAGGTCCACCGAATCTTGCGCCAGAAGCGCCACGTCCAAAGTAGCGGTGCGCACCGTGTGTCGTACGGATCCGGAAGTCATGGTCAGCAGGGTGCGTTGGTACAAGAGGCCTAGGTCCGGGCTTTGACGGGCGGGCCATCGGCCAGCTTGCGCAGCAAGCGGATCAGCTCGGCATGGTCGGCTGCGCTCAGGCGCTTTTTGAGGCCCTGCTCCATGCGCCGGGCCACCGGCTCGAGGCTGCGTGCAAGCTTGGCGCCCTGAGCGGTCAAGGTCACCTGCACCGAGCGCCGGTCCAGCGGGTTGGGGGCACGGTCGATGAAACCGAGCTCCTGCATGCGATCGAGCACCATGCTCAGTTTGGGGGCCGACAGCGACAGCAACTGCACCAGATCCTTGGGCGCCAAGCGTTCGCTGGCCGCCACCAGCATCAGCAAGGAATAGTCCACCCGCCGCAAATCATGAGGCTTGCCGATGTGGAGATCGAACGCCGCATCGGCCACCACGCCGGCACGGGCGATGTGAAACCCGACTGTCGTGTCCAGCACGGCGCGTGAGGCCATCTCAAGCAGCCTCGCGGGGCGCAGCAGCACCCAGGTAGCTTTCAATCACCCGCGGGTTGTGCGCAAGGTCGGCCGCAGGCCCGCTCAGTGCAATCGAGCCTGTTTCCAACACATGGCCGTGGTCGGCCACTTCCAAGGCGGCGCGTGCGTTTTGCTCCACCAGCAAGATGGAAGTGCCTTCGGCCCTCAGCCGCTCGATGATGCGAAAGATTTCCTTCACGACCAAGGGGGCCAGGCCCAGGCTGGGTTCATCAAGCATCAACAGCCGGGGCGAGCTCATCAGCGCGCGACCCACAGCCAGCATCTGACGCTCGCCGCCCGAGAGTGTGCCCGCCAGTTGCGCACGGCGCTCCTTGAGTCTCGGGAAAAGTTCATAGACCCGTTCGATCTCGCGCTTCCAGTTCGGCACCCGCCGCTTCATGGCACGCCAGCCCCCCAGCACCAGGTTGTCCTCCACCGGCATGGTGGAAAACAGCTCGCGTTTTTCGGGCACGAGTGCCAAGCCCATCATCACGCGGTCCTCCAGGCTGGCGCCGCTGAGGTCCTGGCCTTCAAAGGCGATGCGGCCTCGCGCCGGCAACAGCCCGATGAGGGCATTGAGCGTGGTGCTCTTGCCCGCGCCGTTCGGGCCGATGATCGTGATCACCTGCCCCTGGCCCACGGTGAAGTTCAACCCGGTGAGCACCTCCGCGCGACCGTAGCCCGCGTGCAGGTCGGTCACTTCCAGGAGCATCGTCGTCTGCGTCATGGTCATGCGTCCTTCAGTGTTCCGTACCCAGGTAAGCCGCACGCACGGCCGGACTGGCCTGCACCTGCGTCGGTGTGCCCTCCATCAGCTTGGTGCCGAATTCCATCACCACGATGCGGTCGGTCAGGCCCATCACGAAGTCCATGTCGTGCTCCACCAGCAGCAGAGTCACGCCCTCACCGCGCAACTGCCGCAGCACATCGGCCAGGGCCTTCTTCTCCTTGTGGCGCAAGCCCGCAGCCGGCTCATCCAGCAGCAGAAGCGACGGGTCGGTGCACAGCGCACGGGCAATTTCCATCAGGCGCTGCGGGCCGAGAGCCAGGTTGCCGGCCAATTCGTGCATGCGGTCGTCCATGCCGATGCGCCGCAGTTGCCGGTGCGCCTCGGCAAAGATGCGCCGTTCCTCGGCTTTGTCCAGGCCCAGCATCGCCTGCACCGTGTGGGCGCTGCTGCGGATGTAGGCTCCCAAGGCCACATTCTCCAGCACCGTCATCTCCGGAATCATCTTCACATGCTGGAAGGTGCGGGAGATGCCGCGGCGCGCGATCTCCCGCGAGGGCAAGCCGGCGATCGACTCCCCCCGCCAGCCCACGGCACCGGAGGTCAGCGGCAACACGCCGGTGATCAGGTTGAAGGTGGTGCTCTTGCCGGCTCCGTTGGGGCCAATCAAGCCGATGATCTCGCCGGCGTCGATGTGAAAGCTCACATCGTTGACGGCCACCAGACCACCGAACTCCTTGCGCACGCGGTCCACGTCCAGCAGGCGCTGCCCCTTGGGCGGCTTGGGTTCATGCGGCATGTGGTCGGCGTCGGTCCAATCGACGGTGCGCGGTACGGTGGGCAGGCGCTTCTGGATGAAGGTCCACAAGCCATCCGGCGCGTACTTCAGCACCAGGATCAGCACCACGCCGAAAACAATGACCTCGAAGTTGCCGCTGGAGCCCAAGAGCGCCGGCAGCAGCACCTGCAATTCGTCTTCGATGATCTTGACCACCCCCGCGCCCAGGAAGGCGCCCCAGACATGGCCCACGCCACCCAGCACCGCCATGAACAGGTACTCGATGCCCTTGTTCAGGCCGAAGGGCGTGGGGTTGACCGTGCGCTGGAAGTGCGCGAACAGCCAGCCGGAAATGGCGGCCAGCACAGCCGCCAGGATGAAGGCAATGAGCTTGTAGCGGAAGGTGGAGATGCCCATGGCCTCGGCCATGGTGGAGCCGGTCTTGAGCGAGCGGATGGCGCGCCCCACGCGCGAATCCAGCAGGTTGTTCACGCCCACCGCGCACACCAGGGCCATGGCCCATATCAACACATGCAGGCCGCGGCCGGAGCCCAGGTCCATGTCGAAAAGACTCAGCGACGGGATGCCATTGATGCCGTCGTACTTGCCCAGAAACTCCATGTTGGCCATGGTGTAGTTCAGCGCCAGGCCCCAGCAGATGGTGGCCAGGGGCAGGTAGTGGCCCGACATGCGCAGCGTGAGCAAACCCAGCAGCAAGGCCGCCACCACCGCCAGTGCCATCCCCACCACCAGCGCCAGCCAGGGCGAGGCCTGCAGCGTGACCACCATATAGCCCGCCGCATAGGCGCCCACCCCCACGAAGGCGGCCTGCCCGAACGAGGTGAGCCCGGCCACGCCGGTCAGCAGCACCAAGCCCAGCGCCACGATGGCGTACAGGCCCACCATGTTGCTCTGCGTGATCCAGAAGTCGGGCACCGGCAGCAAGGGCAAGCCCAGCATCACCAAGGCGAAGATGGGAAAGGACCAGCGGCGCGCCGCGTGGAACAAAGCATTCATCTCAATGCTCCTCCCCATGAGGGTCGGTGAGGGAGCGCCACAGCAGCACCGGCAGGATGGCCGCAAACACGATCACTTCCTTGAAGGCACTGGCCCAGAAGGAGCCAAAACTCTCAATCAAGCCCACGAACAAGGCCCCCACCAGGGCCAGCGGGTAACTGGAAAGGCCGGCGAACACCGCCGCCACAAAGCCCTTCAGGCCAATCAGAAAACCCGTGTCGTAGAACACGGTGGTGGTGGGGCTGATGAGCAGCCCAGACAGTGCACCGATGAAGGCCGCCATCGTGAAGGCGGTGCGGCCTGCGCCCGTGCTGGAAATGCCCATCAAGCGTGCGCCCGTGCGATTGACCGCCGTGGCGCGCAGCGACTTGCCCAAGAGCGTGTGCTCGAACAGGAACCACAGCGCCACGATGAGCACCAGCGAGATCACGAAGATGATGATGGTCTGACCGGAAAGCGTCAGCGCACCCACCGAGAAGCGCTCTTCCCAGAAACTCGGATTGCGAAAGCCTTCGGCGCCGAAGAAGAACAGGCCCAAGCCCACCAAAGCAAAGTGCACCCCCACGGAAACGATCAGCAACACCAGCACGGTGGCGTCGGCCAGGGACTCGTAGGCCAGGCGGTAGATGAGGCCGCCGAAGGGCGTGACCACTGCCAGCGTCAGGGCGGCCTGCACCAACAAGGGAAACTTCTGCGGCGCAGCCCACCAAGCCACTAAGCTGATGAGCAGCGGGTAGGCCGCCACCTCCACCACCTGCCGCACCAGGCGCGCCGGCGGCAGGCTTTGGCGTGAACCGTTGACCACCACCGACACCACAGCCAGTGCGGTAAGCACCAACAGGAACCACACCGTCCCCGGCACCTGGCCCAGCTGGAACATCGCCAGGGTGAGCGCGCCGAAGGCGACGAATTCGCCCTGCGGGACGAAGATGACGCGCGTGACCGCGAACACGAGCACGGTGGCCAGCGCCAGCAGCGCATACACCGAGCCGTTGGTCACGCCGTCGAGCGCCAGGATGCTGGCGATCGTCATGTCCATGGTGTGTCTCCTCAGCTGCAGGCCGCGCGGATGTCTTCAGGCACCTCGATGCTGCGCAAGCGGTCGGGGTTCTCAGCGTCGCGCACGCAAAACACGCGCAGCTCGGTACCTTCGCAGATGAGCTCATCACCGCGCCTGATCACGTGCCGCTGGCGGAAGGTCTTGCGGTGCCACTCCTCCACGCAGGTGTGAACCTCCAACGCCTCGCCGTAGGTGGCCGACTTCACAAAGCGGGTGTGGATCTCCAGCAGCGGCGTGCCGATGATGCCGCGCGACTTCACCAATTCGCGCCAGGGCGGAATACCGCAGGAGACGAAGAAACGCAGCGAACTCTGGTCCATCCAGCGGTTGAAATTCGGAAAGAAGACGATGCCGGCCGGGTCGCAGTCGCCGAACTCCACGCGCACGCGGTGGATGTGGGTCTTCAGATGGGTGCTGTCACTGCTCACGACTTGACCACCTTGCCTGCACGCCCTTCCAGGAAGGCCTTCAGCCGCTCCTGCGCCTGCGGCGTGCTCTCGGCAATAGCGGCCATCAATGATTCGGTGAACAGGCCCAGGCCCTGCGCCTGGTCTGCAATCTGGGGCAAGGCCTGCACCACTGCATAGTTGCTCATCTGGGCATTGGTGGCGATGCGCTGTGCGAGCTCCATGCCCTTGGCCAGGCCCATCCCTGCGCCCACCACATACTGCACCAACCCCGCGTTCAGGCCTTCCTGCGCGTCGTACACGCGGCCGGTGAGCATCAGGTCGGTCATGCGCGCCACGCCCATCAGCCGGGGGATGCGGGCCGAACCGCCACCACCCACTAAGATGCCGCGCTGCCCTTCGGGCAAACCGAAGTAGGCCGACTCTTCAGCCACACGGATGTGACAGGCGCTGGCCAGTTCCAGCCCACCGCCCACCACCGCGCCATGCAGCACCGCCACCACCGGCACCGGCCCGAACTGGATGGCGTCGAAGGCGGCGTGCCACATGCGGGAGTGCTGCACCGCGCTGTCGATGTCGCGGGCCACCACTTCAGACAAGTCCAAACCGGCACAGAAGTGCTGACCTTCCCCGCTGATCATCACCGCCCTCACGCCTTCGGGCATGTTCACGAAGACGGTGTGCAGCTGCTGGATGAAGGGGTCGGACAGCGCATTGCGCTTGGCCGGCCGGTTCAGGCGCAGGTGCAGCACGGGGCCGCTGCGGGTGACCTGCAGGAGGTCAAGTGTGGCCAGCAGACCGGTGACGAGGTGTTCGGCCTGGACGGGCGCTGTGGCCTTGCCCTCGGACGCATGAACTGCAGACATGGTGGAACACCGAAGTTCGAATGCCGCCAATTTATTTCATTTTCTGAAATGAATCCAGCATCCCGTCACACCCCTGACGGATATCGAGACTGTTTCGGCTGTGCCGGTGGCTGCGGATTCAGCGTGCAAGCCGGCGCTGCTGCTCGGCCATCCAGGCGTTCATGTGCGCCTCCAGGACCTGCAACGGCACCGAGCCGGTCGACAGCACCGCATCGTTGAAGTCACGCAAATCGAAGCGCTCGCCCAGTGCCTTTTCCGCCTGGGCGCGCAGCGCGCTGATTCGCAGTTGACCGATCTTGTAGGCCAGCGCCTGGCCAGGCGTACCGATGTAGCGGTCGATTTCGTTGACGATGTCCTGCTCGGTCTTGGCGGCATTGGCCCGGAAATAGTCGATGGCCTGCTGGCGGGTCCAACCCTTGGCGTGCATGCCGGTGTCCACCACCAGGCGCACCGCGCGCCACATCTCGTACACGAGTTGGCCGAAGCGGTCATAGGGGTCGTCGTACAGCCCCATGTCGTGGCCCAGCTGTTCGGCGTACAGCCCCCAGCCTTCGCTGTAGGCCACGAAGTAGGCCGTGCGGCGAAACAGTGGCGCATCGGCGAGTTCCAGGCCCAGGGCAAACTGGTGGTGGTGGCCCGGCACCGCCTCATGCAGCGACAAGGGCACCATTTCCCAGGTCGGGCGCATTTCTGGCCGGTACAGGTTCACATAGTAGTAACCGGGGCGGCTGCCATCGTTGGCGCCGGGCTGGTAGTAGGCCGTGGTGGTGTTGGGCGCCACATTGTCGGCAATGGGCCGCACGCCATAGGGCAGGCGCGGCAGCTTGCGAAACACCGTGACCATCTGGGGGTCGATCCGCTTGGACACCGCCAGATACGCCGCCAAGAGATCGGCCGGCGTGGTCTTGTAAAAGCGCGGGTCGGTGCGCAGGAAAGTGAAGAAGGCTTCGAGCGTGCCGGTGAAGCCGGTTTCAGCCTTGACCTTCTCCATCTGAGCGCGGATGCGCGCCACCTCGCTCAGCCCAATCTCGTGGATGGCCTGCGCATCCAACGGGGTGGTGGTGTAGTGGCGAGCCAGGAAATCGTAATAGGCCTTTCCATCGGGCCGTGCGGTGGCGGCAATCGTGTCGCGGGTGCGCGGCAGATATTCATCGTTGAAGTAGCGGCCAAAGGCCCGATAGGCCGGCACCACCTGCTCGCGGATCACGGCTTGCGCATCGCGCTCCAGAGCCTGGCGCTCGGCCGCGGGCATACCGGCCGGAAAGCGCTTGAAGGGACGGTAGAAGGGGCTGGAGCTGGGGTCGTTGACGATTTGCGCGGCAATCTGTGCCGGTACCCGCTGCATCAACACGCGCGGTGGCACCAAGCCCTGGCGCACGCCCTCTCGCATCAGGGCCATGTTCTGCTCCAGGTAGGCCGGCAATGCAGCCAGGCGCTTGAGGTAGCGCTGGTAGTGGGCGGCGCTCATGAAGGGCATCAAGTCGGCCACCCGGTCGGCCGTTTGAGGCCCCGACTGGTGGCCCACCGGCTGCAGGCGTTCGGCAAAGCGCTGACGCTCCACCGTTTCCTGCTGCAGCCACGCGAAGGTGTCGTAGTTCAGCTGGTCGGCCGGCGAGAGCCGGTCGCGAGCAATCGCCCTCAGCCGCTCCAACGCGGCCCGGTCAGCCGCTTCGCGTGCGGCCATGGCTTGTGGGCTGAGGTCGGTCCAGCGCTCGGCACCCCGATGGTCTCCGAAATAAGCCGCCTGTTCGGGGAACTCGCGCATGCGCCGCTCCCATTCCTCGCCGAAGAGGCGGTGCAGGGCTTGTGTGGCGGCGGGGTCCGCCGCGGCGGCCGGTGGTGCAGCACCCACGACCGTGGGCAGCGCCACCACCAGACCGATCACCAACACGGCTGCCAGGTTCAGGCAGCAGGCCGCATGCGCCATCAGGCTTCTGGACATTTTCGAACTCCGGTTTGACCGGATTCTGATGCCAAATCAGGCGCCCAGAAAGAACAGCACCACGCAGCAGGCAAGCCCGGCGACCCAGCACAAGGATCGCAGGTTGGCCCTGTCGGCCAAATAGGCGCCGATGTAGGCCAGGCGACAGCCGATGAAGCCAGCCGCCAGCGCATCCACCAGCCCCTGCTGCGCCCCGGCATGCTCGGCGATCAGCACACCAGCGATGAACAGCGGCAGGGCCTCAAAGCTGTTGTGCTGCGCTGCGTTGGCCCGGGCCTGAATGCCTTGCTGCCGCGCCAACCACTGGCGCGGGTCGTGGTTGTCGTAGCCGCCTTCGCGGCGCGGCTTGCCAAAACCGCGCCACTTGGCGATGCCCGCGCAGGCGATGGGCAGGATGCCGGCGATGAGGATGCAGGCGTGCGCCAGCGTCATGGCCGTCAGCGCACCCAGCGCGGATCACGCGGCTGGAAGGCGCCGCGCCTGTCATTGCCGAAGCCACCGCGGCCACCTTCAGGACGGCCACCTTCAGGGCGACCGCCTTCGGGGCGTGCAAAACCATGTCCCTCGGCACCACCGCGCTCACGGTCACCGCCAAAGCCACCCGGCCGACCTTGATTGAAACCACCGGTGCGCCCTTCGGCACCCCAGGCAGGACGACCACCCGGGCGGCCATTCGGTCGGCCATTCGGGCCTCCGTTCGGACGGCCCCCCGGACGCGCACCCGGATGCCCACGGTGCTCACCACCGGCCCCGCGCGGCGCGCCCATGAAGATGCGCGGTTCGGGTTGCTGGGGCTCAAGGCCCGTCACCTGTGCCACCGGAATGGACTGGGTGGTGAACTGCTGGATGCGCTTGACCATCGACACATCGCGTCGCTCGGCCAGCGTCACCGCCAAACCGTTGCGGCCGGCACGGCCGGTGCGGCCGATTCGGTGCACGTAGTCTTCGGCCTTCATCGGCATGCCGTAGTTGATGACATGGCTGATGGTGGGCACATCAATGCCGCGCGCAGCCACATCGGTGGCCACGAGCACGCGCAACTGGCGGGTGCGCAGGCCTTGCAGCACGCGGTTGCGGCGTCCCTGGGGCATGCCGCCGTGCAGCGAAGCCACGCGGTGGCCGAATTCGGCCAAACGGTCGGCCAGCCAATCGGCATCTTGCTGGGTGCTGGTGAACACGACAGCCTGGTCCACTTCACGGTCGGCCAGCAGGTGGTCCAGCAGCGCATCTTTATGCTGGCGGTTGTCGGCCCAGTGCAGGCGCTGCTCGATGCTGGCGTGGGTGTCGGTGTGACGGGCCACCTGCACGGTCTGCGCTTCGGGCTTCAAGAGTTCATCGGCCAGGCGGCCCACATGGCCGGCAAAGGTGGCGCTGAACATCACGGTCTGGCGCTCGGCGGGCGTTTGCTCGGCGATGTGGCGGATGTCGTCGATGAAACCCATGTCGAGCATGCGGTCGGCTTCGTCCAGCACCAGCATGTCCAGGTTTTCCAGCACGGCCTTGCCGCTGCCCAGGTGGTCGATCAAACGGCCGGGGGTGGCGATCACCACATCCAGCGGGCCGCGCAGCGCCTTGAGCTGCGCGCCATAGGGCACGCCTCCCACCACGGTGGCCACACGCAGGCCCTGCACATGCTTGCCGTAGACCGTGAATGCCTTGGCCACCTGCATGGCCAGTTCGCGCGTGGGCGTCAGTACCAACACGCGAGGGCCGTGCACCACGCCCTTTTCACGGCGCTTGCTGGCGTCACCACGCGCATCCAGAATGCGTTGCAGCGCCGGCAGCGCGAAAGAGGCGGTCTTGCCGCTGCCCGTCTGGCTGCTGACCTTGAGGTCGGCACGGTTCAGGCCCAGGGGAATGGCCTGCTGCTGCACCTCGGTGGCCTGCGAGTAACCCGCGTCGGTGAGGGCATGCAACAGGGCGGGCGCGAGGCCCAGATTTTCGAAAGACATAAAGATCCGTTCAGGAAAACGCCACGGGTTCGGCTTGCCTGCGCCGAGCACGTGCATCACCGGTCGGCCCTATTCAAAATGGGCTTGGCCGGAAGTGGAGTCGCGGAAGTGGAATCTGAGGGTCCGGCGGATGCGGTGAGTGAGCATCCGGGACGGCCCGGTGGGTCCGAAGCGACGGCATCGCCGCCGACCAACACCAGGAAGTGTCGACCGTGCATCTGTATCAGATCAGGGCCGAGAGGTCAGAGGAGACGAAGAACCTAGAGTTTACCCTGAATCCCACGAACTTGCACGCGGCTCTGTACAGTTGCCAGATGAATGCGAACTTTCCGCCAGCACCCATGGTGTCTGCCGATCCGGCCACCACGCCAACCCACTCGGCCCACACCGCCCTGCGCCTTCCTTTGCACACCCGGCATCGGAAAGCCCTGCTGGCCCTGTTCAGCGCCGTGGTCTTGACGGCCTGCGGTGGCGGGCAAGACAAGAAAGAAGCACCCAGCGCGGCCACCGGCAACACGCCCGCGCCCACGGCCGGTGGCGGTGGAAGCACCAGCGGCGCCGCACCGGCCACGCCGCCGCCGCCCAGCGTGGGCGTGATCAGGGTGCAGCCGGCCGATGTGGGACTGCTGTCCGAATTGCCTGGCCGCACCGAGGCCTCGCGCATCGCCCAGGTTCGCGCACGCGCCACCGGCATCCTGCAGGCTCGGCGGTTCGAAGAGGGCACTGAAGTGCGCGAAGGCCAACTGCTCTTCACCATCGACCCCACGCCCTACCAGGCGGCATTGGCCAGCGCCCAGGCCCAGTTGGCACGGGCCGAAGGCACGCTCTTGCAAGCCCAGGCCCAGGCCGAGCGGGCCAAGCCGCTGCTGGATGCCAAGGCCATCAGCGAACAGGAAGCCATCAATGCGCAGGCCGCGCGGCGACAAGCCGAGGCCGAAGTGGCTGCAGCCAAGGCCTCGGTTCAACTGGCCCAACTCAACTTGAACCATGCCTCGGTGACCGCACCGATTGCCGGGCGCATCGGCCGCGCGCTGGTGACCGAAGGCGCCCTGGTAGGCCAAGGTGAAGCCACGGCACTGGCCCTTGTGCAGCAGATCGACCCGATGTTCGTGAATTTCACGCAAGCCACCGGCGATGTGCTGCGCCTGCGCTCGGCCATCGAGCGCGGTCAACTCAAGTCCGCCGGCAAAGATGCTGCACTGATCACCCTGGTGCTGGAAGACGGCAGCGTGCACCCACAAAAGGGCAAGCTGCTGTTTTCTGATCTCAGCGTGGACCCCAACACCGGGCAGGTCGCTTTGCGCGCCATCGTGCCCAATCCGAAGAAGGCCCTGCTGCCCGGCCTGTTCGTGCGGGTGCAGTTGGAACAAGCCATGGCGCCCGGCGCGATGCTGCTGCCGCAACAGGCGGTGGCGCGCGGTGGGCAAGGCGACACCGTGCGTGTCGTGGGCGAAGACGGGATGGTGGAGCAGCGGCCGGTGAAGGTGGGCCCTGCGCGCGGCAACCAATGGGTGGTGCTGGAAGGCCTGAAGGACGGCGAGCAGGTGATGGTGGACGGCTTCCAGAAGGTGCGGGGCAAAGGGCCGGTCAAACCCGTACCCTGGAGCCCGAGCGGCAAACCGGCAGCACCCACCACCGCACCCACCACCGCACCCAACACCGCACCCACGGCGGCCCAGGGTGGCCCCACCGCATCCGGCGCCCCCACGGCGCCGGCCCGGTAGGAGCGGCGCATGGCGCAGTTCTTCATCAACCGCCCGGTCTTCGCCTGGGTCATCGCCCTGTTCATCCTGGTGGGCGGCAGCGTGGCCCTGACGCAGTTGCCCATCGCGCAATACCCGCCGGTGGCGCCGCCCTCCATCTCCGTCAATGTCACCTACCCCGGTGCTTCGGCGCAAACATTGGAAAACACCGTCATCTCGCTCATTGAGCAGGAGATGAACGGCTCACCGGGCCTGGCCTATATGGAATCGGTGGCGCAGGCCAACGGCAGCGGCTCCATCACCCTGAGCTACACGCCCGGCACCAACCCCGATCTGGCCCAGGTGGATGTGCAGAACCGCTTGGCGCGCGCCACGCCGCGCTTGCCCGCGGCCGTCACCCAACAGGGCATCCGGGTGGACAAGGCCAACCCCAACTTCCTGCTGTTCGTGGTGCTGTCATCCAGCAACCCGGCCTTCGACCCGGTGGCCTTGGGTGACTACGCCTCCCGCGCCGTGCTGCCGGAAATTCAGCGGGTGCCCGGCGTGGGCCAAGCCAACCTGTTCGGTACCGAACGCGCCATGCGCATCTGGCTGGACCCGGCCAAGTTGCAGGCCCTGCGGCTTTCCACGGCAGATGTGAATGCCGCCATCGCCCAGCAGAACATCCAGGTCACCTCGGGAACGCTGGGCGAGCAGCCCGCCGTAGCCGAACAGTCCATCACCGCCACCGTGGTGGTGCAGGGCCGGCTGAATACGGCTGAGGAGTTTGGTCGCATCGTGCTGCGTGCCAACCCGGATGGGTCGTCCGTGCGCTTGCGGGATGTGGCGCGCATCGAACTCGGCGCGCAAGGCTACGGTCTTCGAACCCGCCTCAATGGTGAACCCTCGGCCGGCATGTCGGTGCAGTTGGCCTCAGGCGCCAATGCGCTGGAAACCGCCGATTTGATCCGCGAAAAAATCGCCCAGATTGAAAAATTCTTTCCGTCCGGGGTGAAGGCCACCATTCCCTTTGACGGCTCCACCTTCGTGCGCATCTCCATCAACCAAGTGGCCAAGACGCTGATCGAAGCCGTGGTGCTGGTGTTCCTGGTGATGTTCCTGTTCCTGCAGAACATCCGCTACACGCTGATCCCCACCCTGGTGGTGCCGGTGGCCCTGCTGGGCACCTTCGCGGCGCTGCTGGCCATGGGCTTTTCCATCAATGTGCTCACCATGTTCGGCATGGTGCTGGTGATCGGCATCGTGGTGGACGACGCCATCGTGGTGGTGGAGAACGTCGAGCGCATCATGAGCGAAGAGGGCTTGAGCCCGCGCGCGGCCACGAAGAAGGCGCTGTCGCAGATCAGCGGCGCCATCGTCGGTGTCACAGTGGTGCTGGTGTCGGTGTTCATCCCGCTGGCCTTTTTCAGCGGCGCCATCGGCAACATCTACCGGCAGTTCGCGGCCGTGATGGTCACAGCCATCCTGCTGTCGGCCTTTCTGGCCCTGTCCTTTTCGCCGGCCCTGTGCGCCACCCTGCTCAAGCCGGTCCAGCCCGGGCATCACCACGCCAAGACCGGCTTCTTCGGCTGGTTCAACCGCGGGTATGCGCGCGCAGCCCGCGGCTACGAAGGCATCGTGGCACGCATGGTGCGCAAGACGGGCCGCTACCTGGTCATCTACCTGGCCGTCATCGGCGCGGCCGGGGTGATGTACGCGCGGCTGCCCACGGCCTTCGTACCCAATGAAGACCAGGGCAACATTCTGATCAATGTGCTCTTGCCCCCTGGCGCCACCCAGCAGCGCACGCTGGAGGTGATGAAGCAGATCGAAGGCGTGATGCTCAAGCAGCCCGAAGTGGCGGCCATGACCAGCGTGATGGGCTTCAACTTCTCAGGCTCGGGGCAGAACTCGGCGCTGAATTTCGTGGCCCTGAAAGACTGGGACGAACGCCCAGACCCCGAGCAGTCGGCGCAGGCCCTGGTCAAGCGGGCACAGGGCATGCTGAGCGGCATACGCGACGCCTTCATCTTCCCGGTCAGCCCACCGGCCATCCGGGAACTCGGCCGCGCCAACGGCTT
>CAMCTE010000009.1 GCA_945878385.1 Azohydromonas lata NBRC 102462
CAAGGGTGCTACCGGCTGGGCCACCACGCTGGCGGTGTCAGGCCGCAACTGCGTCTGGCGCGCCATCGGGTCGGCCTTCAGCGGCAGCAGGTGGCCGTTCGCATCATGCAGCTCGAATTTGTAGAGCGCGCCCGCACCCACACCTTCAATGAAGGCTTCCCAGATGCCGCTCCAACCGCGGTTGACCATCGGGTGCGCGCGTCCGTCCCAGTGGTTGAAATCCCCCACCACACTGACCGCACGCGCATTGGGCGCCCACACCGCAAAGCGCGTGCCGGCGGCACCCTCCGCCGATGCCGCCACCGGCTGCGCACCCAGCACCTCGTGCGGAGCGGCGTGTCGGCCCTGGGCGAGGGCCTGGAGGTCCTGCTCAGCGATCAAGCGCGTGGTCAGAGCACTCACAGAGACGCCGCGCTCCACACGCGCTCGACATACTCGGCAATCGTGCGGTCCGACGAGAAGGTGCCCATGCCGGCCACATTCAGGATGGCCCTGCGGCGCCACGCCGCAGGCTGCGCATACAGGGCGTCCACCTGGCCCTGCGCCGCCACATAGGCACTGAAGTCGGCCAGCAGCAGGTACGGGTCATGGCCCAGCAGCTCCTGCACCAGCCCAGCATAGCGGCCGCGCTCGCCCGCAGAGAACTCACCACCGGCCACCGAGTCCAGCACCTGCTTGAGGGCGCGGTCCTGCTCGGCATACAGGCGTGGGTCGTAGCCCACGCGCTTGAGCGATTCCACCTGCTCGGTGCGCAGCCCGAAGACGAACATCTCCTCCACGCCCATGGCCTGGGCCATTTCGATGTTGGCGCCGTCCCAGGTGCCGATGGTCAGCGCGCCATTGAGCGAAAACTTCATGTTGCCGGTGCCCGAGGCTTCTGTGCCCGCGGTGGAAATCTGCTCCGACAAGTCCGCCGCCGGAATGATCACCTCAGCCAGGCTGACGCTGTAATTGGGCAGGAACACGAACTTCAGCAGGCCCTGCACCCGCGGGTCGGCATTGATGATGCGGCCCACGTCGTGGGCGAGCTGGATGATCAGCTTGGCCGTTCGGTAGGCCGATGCAGCCTTGCCTGCCATGATCACCGTGCGCGGCACCCAGGGCGTGCCGTCCACGCCCTGCGGCTGGGCCAGGATGGCCTGGTAACGCGCCACCACCTGCAGGATGTTCAGCAACTGCCGCTTGTATTCGTGGATGCGCTTGACCTGCACATCGAACAGCGAATGCGGGTCCACATGGATGCCCAGGTCGCGCCGGATGCGCTCGGCCAGGCGCTGCTTGTTGACCAGCTTGGCCTGCGAGAACGCGCCCTGCAGGGCCGCATCGTCCGCCTTTGCACGCAGCCCCTCCAGGGCCATCAGGTCTTGGCGCCATGCCGTGCCCAGCGCACCGTCCAACACCTTCGACAGCGCCGGGTTGGCCTGCTGCAGCCAGCGCCGTGGCGTCACACCGTTGGTCACATTGTGGAACTTCTCCGGGCTCAGGCGCGCGAAGTCCTTGAAGATGGTCTGCACCATCAGGTCCGAATGCAGGGCAGACACGCCATTGACGCGGTGCGAAGCCACGATGGACAGGTTGGCCATGCGCAGCCGGCGCTCGCCCTGCTCGGCCACGATGCTCAGCGCCTGCGCCAAGCCGCCTTCGCCGGGGAACTGCGCCCGCACGCCTTCCAGGAAGTGGTGGTTGATTTCGTAGATGATTTCCAGGTGGCGGGGCAGCAGTTCCTCGAACATCCAAACCGGCCAGGTCTCCAAAGCCTCGGGCATCAGCGTGTGGTTCGTATAGGAGACCGCCTGCGAGGTGATCTTCCACGCATCGGCCCAGGCCATGCCCTGCTCGTCGATCAGCAGGCGCATCAATTCAGCCGGCGCCAGCGCCGGGTGCGTGTCGTTCAGGTGCACCGCATTGCGCAGCGACAAGCCCGCCAGGCTGCCCACTTCGCGCAGGTGGCGCGCCACCACATCCTGCAGAGACGCGCTCACCAGGAAAGCTTCCTGTTTGAGGCGCAGGCGACGGCCCTGCTGCGTGCTGTCGTCGGGGTAGAGCACCCAGTTCAGCAGGTCGGCCTCATGCTGGGCGCGGCCCGCGGCTTCGTATTCGCCACGGCAGAACCGTTCAAAGTCGATGGCCTGCACCGACACCGCCTGCCACTGGCGCAAGGTCGAGGTGCGCGGCGTGTGGTGCGCGGGCACGATGAAGTCATACGCCTGGGCCACCACGGTTTCCGCCGGCACCCAGCGGCGCTTGACGCCTTCCTGGATCACGCGGCCGCCGAAGTGCACGGGGTAACGCACATCCGGGCGCAGGATTTCCCAGGGATTGCCGTCGCGCATCCAGTCGTCGGGGATTTCAATTTGACGGCCGTCCACGATGCGCTGGGCGAACATGCCATAGCGGTAGCGCATGCCGTAACCGAAGGAAGGCAGGCCCAGTTCCGCAAAGGAATCCAAGAAGCACGCGGCCAGGCGCCCCAGCCCCCCATTGCCCAGGGCGGCGTCGCCTTCGGACTCCAGCACATCGGCCAAGCTGGCGCCGCTGGGCGCCAGGGCAGCCTCCAGCCCGTCGCGCAGGCCCAGGGCCGAAATGGCGTTGTGCAAGGCCCGGCCCATCAGGAATTCCATCGACAGGTAGTGCACCCGGCGCGAGCCGGCCGCCGAACGGCCGCCTTCCATTAAGCCCCTGAGCCGCTGCACATCGTCCTCCTGGGTGCGGGCCCAGCGTTCTTCCAGATTCGCGCGGCAGGCCTGCGCGGCGGCGCGCAGCACGGCAGCGGGGGACAGCGCCACGCCCTCGGCCTGCGCGCGGCGCTGGGCACCTTGCACGGCGGTGTCCAACAAGGTGTGGTCGGGCATGGCGGTGGCCTTCGAGTTGGCGGACACAGAGGAAGTTCCAGCGGTCTTGCGTGCCAGGGTGGCACCGGTCAGAGTCTCGCGCAGGGTCTTGAGCATCGTCGATTGGTCGGATTTGCCCGGCTGGTCCTCAGCATAGGCACTGTGGGGCCCTGCAGGCCCGAAAAACACCCGCAGGGATCGTGACCCGGATTGTGCCCACCGGCACCTCTTTTATGTAGTTTTACTACATCGGGATAACCCGAATTTTAATCCAAGTATTTGATTTGAATAGGTTTTTACAGGTTCAATTTGGTTACATGGGGTGAGACGGCATTTGGAACCCGTGTAAATTTCCTAGAAAATTACGAATCAAGCAATTCAAACGGGCTCCAGCCCATTGTGGGAGACAACAGTGGCCGATGTGAAACTGGTGGGCGTCGAGAAGGCCTACGGCAGCACGCGCATCCTGCATGGCATCGACTTGGACATCCGCGATGGCGAGTTCATGGTGTTCGTCGGTCCCTCGGGCTGTGGCAAGAGCACCTTGCTGCGCAGCATCGCCGGGCTGGAAGAAATCACCGGCGGCGACCTCTACATCGGCGGCCAGCGGATGAACGACGCCACGCCGTCGGAGCGCGGCATTGCGATGGTGTTCCAGAGCTACGCGCTGTACCCGCACATGAACCTGTACGACAACATGGCCTTCGGCCTGCAGTTGGCCAAGGTGCCCAGGGCGGAGATCGACACCGCCGTGCGCAAGGCCGCGCGCATCCTGCACATTGAACACCTGCTGGAACGCAAGCCCAAAGACCTCTCGGGCGGACAGCGCCAGCGGGTGGCCATTGGCCGCGCCATCGTGCGCCAGCCCGCGGTCTTCCTGTTCGACGAGCCTCTTTCGAACCTGGACACCGCCCTGCGCGTGCAGATGCGATATGAATTCGCCAAGCTGCACGAGCAACTCAAACCCACCATGGTCTATGTGACGCACGACCAGGTTGAGGCCATGACACTGGCCGACCGCATCGTGGTGTTGTCGGCCGGCAAGGTGGAACAGGTGGGCGCGCCGCTGGACCTCTACCAGCACCCCTGCAACCAGTTCGTGGCCGGGTTCATCGGTTCGCCGCAGATGAATTTTCTGCCCTCCACGGTGGCGCAAGCCAGCGCCCAGCACCTGAGTGTGCGGCTGGCCGACGGCTCCTTGATTCGTTGCGATATCGACGGCTCGTCTACCGCTGTTGGGCAAATGATCACCTTGGGTGTGCGGCCCGAACACCTGACGGTGGCTGCGGCAGACGCCACCGACAACCTCATCCCCGCCGAGGTCACCTTCGTGGAAGCACTGGGCGGCACCACCGTGGCCTACTGCGCGCTTCCCGGCCAGCAGGCACCGGCCACGGTACAACTCAATGGCTTGGTGCGGACGCACAGTGGCCAGGGGCTGCGCCTGCAGGTGGACCCCGCCCTCACCTACGCCTTTGACGCCGCGGGCCTGGCACTGCCCCGCGTGCAGGCGCGGGCCGGCGCAGAGATTGCAACAGACCAAGCGGCCGCCGCCTGAAGCGATGACCACCCCCATCGCAAAGGCCTTGGGCGCGGGCCTGCTCAGCGCATTCGTACACCTGCTCACTGCACCGGCCATGGCCCAGCAAACCCCGGCCCCCCCATCGAATCAAGTGGCTCAAGCGGGCCCAAGCGCTGAACAACGCCCAACCGACCGCCAAGCCGACCGCCAAGCCGAACGCCCAGCCGACCGCCACCCCGACCCCTACACCCGGCGCGAGCAAGACTGGCGCAACGGCGCCATCGTCTACCAGGTGTTGGTCGACCGCTTTGCGCCCAGCACCAACCTGCAAGCCAAGCGCCACCTGTACGCGCCTCCGAAAACCCTGCGCACTTGGGATGAAGTGCCCAAGCCCGGCAAGTTCGTGCCCGAGGCGCAGGTGTGGAGCCACGAGATCGACTTCTGGGGCGGCGACCTGCAAAGCGTGCGCAGCCGCCTGGATCATGTGCAGCGCCTGGGCGCCACCGTGCTCTACCTCAACCCCATCCACCTGGGCTATACGAACCACAAATACGACTCGCTGGATTTCAAGGCCGTCTCACCCGAGTTCGGCACCCGCAACGACGTCAAGGCCCTGGCGCGAGACCTGCACGCAAGGGGCATCAAACTGGTGCTCGACGGCGTGTTCAACCACATGGGCCGCCAGTCGCCACGCTTCATCGAAGGACAGCGTGAACCCCAGTCCGAATCGGCGAAGTGGTTCGTGTTCGGGGCCCAGTACCCCGGCGGTGCGCGCACCTGGAAAGAGGTGCAGAACCTGCCCGAGCTGAACCTGGAACACCGACCGGTGCGCGAGCACCTTTGGCTGACCAAGGACTCGGTGGTGCGCGGATACCTGCGCGACGGCGCAGACGGCTGGCGCCTGGACACGGCCTATGAGTTGGGGCCCACCTACCTGGCCGAACTGACCAAGGCCGCGCACGCCGAGAAGCCTGGTTCGCTCATCGTGGGCGAAATCGTGAACCACCCACGCGGTTGGATGCCGGCCATGGACGCGGTGATGAATTTCCACTGGCGCACCCTGCTGCTCAAGTTGGTGACCGGCGAGTTGAGGCCCCCGCATGCCGCGCGGCTGATCGAGCGCACGGTGCAGGATGTGGGCATCGAGCCCCTGCTGAAGAGTTGGGTGGTGCTGGACAACCACGATGTGCAGCGTGTGGCCACCGAAATCCCGCACGAAGGCCGCCGGCGCCTGGCGCAGGCCCTGCAGTTCACCCTGCCCGGTTCACCCAATCTGTACTACGGCGCCGAAGTGGGCATGACCGGTGGCTGGGACCCGGCACAACGCGGCCCCATGCGTTGGGACCTTGTGAAGGACGACCACCCCGAGATGCAATGGACCCGCGCGCTCACCCAACTGCGCCATCAGCACCGGGCCCTTCGGGTAGGCGACTTCCGCCTGCTCGAAACCGACCGGCTGCTGGCATTCGAACGCCAC
Organism: Azohydromonas lata NBRC 102462; assembly: GCA_945878385.1. Taxonomy (GTDB): domain Bacteria; phylum Pseudomonadota; class Gammaproteobacteria; order Burkholderiales; family Burkholderiaceae_C; genus RFTU01. The sequence goes on from CAMCTE010000009.1 coordinate 5,831, forward strand.
ACCGACCGAGTGGCCGATACGGTGGTGGTGTTGGCCAATCCCAGCGACGAAACCGTCACCGAATCGGTGGCCGTGCGCGACGGCATGCTGATGGATGACGCGCCGATGCGCGACGCCCTGCCCGGTGCACACCCGAAAGAGCCATCGCCACCAAGTTCCATCAAGGTCGGCGCCGGCTTCATCACCGTCACCCTGCCCCCCTGGAGCGTGCGCGTGCTGTCCCCGGTGGTCCCCAACGCCCAGCAAGGCTATTCCGTCTACAAGCGGGTTCGATGACATGAGCTTCACTGCCAACCGATACGACCTGGAAAGCCGCGGCCTGTACGAAGCCCGCGAAGCCGACTGGCGCAATGGCGCCGTCACCTACCAGGTGCTCGTGGACCGCTTTGCGCCGGCCTCGAATTTGGAAGCCAAACAACACCTCTATGCCGCCCCCAAACGCCTGCGCACTTGGGACGAACTGCCGCGCCAGGGGCACTTCCTTGAAGAGGCGCGGCTGTGGAGCCATGAGGTCGACTTCTGGGGCGGGGACCTGCAAAGCCTGCGCAGCCGCTTGGACCACATCGTGCAACTGGGCGCTGATGTGCTCTACCTCAATCCCATCTGCAGTGCCTACACCAACCACAAGTACGACGCGCTGGACTATGCCGAGGTTTCACCCGAATACGGCCAGCGCGCCGATGTGAAGGCGCTGGCCGAAGAACTGCACCGACACGGCATGAAGCTGGTGCTGGACGGCGTGTTCAACCACATGGGCCGCCAGGCACCGCGCTTTCAGGATGCGCGGCGCAATCCCAACAGCCCCTGGCGAGACTGGTTCATCTTCGACGAATCCATGCCCGGTGGCGCGCGGTCGTGGATGCAGGCGGAGAACCTGCCCGAGCTGAACATGGAACACCCGGCCGTGCAGGCCTACCTGTGGGGCGACCACGATTCGGTCGTGCGCGGCTACCTGCGGGACGGCGTCGATGGGTGGCGGCTGGACGTGGCGCACGACATCGGCATGGAGTTGCTGCATGCCCTCACGCAAGCCGCGCACGATGAAAAGCCAGGCTCCCTGGTGGTGGGGGAACTGTGGAACTGGCCCAAGGAGTGGTTTCCCGCGGTCGATGGCGTGATGAACTTCAGCCTGCGCGAGATCATTCTGCGCTGCCTGGGCAGACGCCTGAACCCGGCCACCGCCCTGCGCATGGTGGCGCGGCTGGTGGACGAGTGCGGCACCGAACCCTTGCTGAAGTCCTGGTTGATGCTGGACAACCATGACACCATTCGCCTGACCAACGCCTTGCCCGACGAGCGCGCTCGGCGCATGGCGCAGCTGTTGCAGTTCACCCTGCCAGGCGCGCCCAACCTGTACTACGGCAGCGAACTGGGAATGGCAGGTGGTGCAGACCCCGAGATGCGCGCGCCCATGCGCTGGGACCTGGTCACCGACGACAACCCCACCCTGCGATGGACGCGTGAGCTGATGGCCCTGCGCCGCAGCCAGCGCGCGCTGCGGGTGGGCGATTGGCGGGCGGCCACCTGCGACAAGCTCCTGGCCTTCGAGCGCCACACCGACCGCGTGGGCGAAACCGTGCTGGTGCTGGCCAATCCCAGCGACGAGCCCGTGCAGGAGGATGTGCTCTTCGCCAATTCCAAATTGATGAACAACTCGCCAGTCCTCAACCTGCTGAACCCCGCGCAGCCGCACAAGCCGCTCACCGCCGGAATTCTGGAAGCCGGCCTGCAACCCTGGGAAGTGATGGTGCTGCAGCCCGATGTGCAGCCCAAGCTTGGCTACACCACCTACAAGCGGGTGCGTTGACCACGCGGGCGACAATCACGGCACGATGCTCAGAAGACGATTTCTGCAGGCCGCTGCGGTCACGGCCCCACTCGGATCATGGGCCCAGGCTCAAACACAGGCCCAGCTTCCCGCGCCCGCGGCGGCCCCAGCGCCGAACACCCTCGATCCGCGCCACTTCAGCGCCCTGTACGAAGTCAACATCCGCCAGCACAGTGCGCAGGGCAGCTTCAACGCCGTCACGGCCGACCTGCCCCGCATCCGGGCCCTGGGCGTGGGCATGCTGTGGCTGATGCCGCTGCAGCCCATCGGCGCGCTGCGCCGAAAGGGCACGCTCGGCAGCTACTACTCAATCCGCGACTACACCTCGGTCAATCCCGAATTCGGTACCTTGGACGAGCTCAAGCGGCTGGTGAGCACCGCACAGGGCCTGGGCATGAAGGTGATTCTGGATTGGGTGGCCAACCACACGGCCTGGGACCACGCTTGGGTCACGGAACACCCCGACTGGTACCGCCGCAACGAAGCCGGTGAGATCCAGGCCGTCAAGGCCAACCCGAACGATCCCAACGACACCGAGCACTGGGAAGATGTGGCCCAACTCGACTACAGCCGGCACGAGCTGTGGGTGGCCATGATGGAGGCCATGCGCTTCTGGCGGCGCGAGGTGGGCATGGACGGCTTCCGCTGCGATGTGGCGTCCTTCCTGCCCAACCGATTCTGGGAACTGGCCCGTCAGGTGCTGGAACAAGACGGGCCTCTGTTCATGCTGGCCGAAGCCGATGCACCCGAGATGCACCGCGCCGGGTTCGACGCCACCTACGACTGGAAGCTGCAGCAGGCGCTGCAGAAGATCGCGCAAGGCCAGGCTGATGCACAAGCACTGCTGGACTGGTGGATCGATCGCGTCAAGCGCTACCCGGTGGGCTCCATCGGCCTGAACTTCATCACCAACCACGACATCAACAGCTGGCACGGTTCAGACGAAGATCTGTACCGCACACCACAGGCCGCGCAGGCCATGGCCGTGCTGGCGGCCACCCTGCCCGGCTTGCCCCTGCTGTATTCGGGCCAGGAATCCTTCAGCCGCAAGCGCTTGGCCTTCTTCGAGAAAGACCCCATCGAATGGGGCGCGCGCTCGCAGGCAGACTTCTATACACGGCTGCTGAAATGGCGCAGCACCCACGCTGCGCTGCAGGCCCCGCTGGCCTTCGACGGCCTGGAATGGGTGCCGGATCAAAACACGAATGTGATCACCTTCAAGCGCCGCGGCCCGCGCGGTGCGCGGCTGCAGGTCACCGTGAACCTCAGCGCCCAACCCCAGAAGGCGCTGGGCCGTATACAACTGTCGCCCTGGGGCTGGCAGATCGGCGCACCCACCGCACCCGCGAAAGCGACAACCCCCGTCAAGCCTCGATCGAACTCGACCAAGCGGCCAGGCAAGCCGACGACTCCGAAGAACCCGAAGCCCAAGTCCAGCGTTGCTCCGAAGCGCTGAGATTCACTGCCACCCGCAGCGCGGCTTCGCCCGCGCGGCGCTCAAAGGCCACCACCGCTGGGTTGCCGGTTTCCAGCCACTGAAATGATGTCTCGGCATGGCCATTGGCCAGCGCCGGGTGGTCTCGCTTGCACGCGAACAGGTCGCGGTAGAAGCCTTCAAGTGGTCGGTCCTTCCAATCGATCGGGTCCTTCTCGAAGAAGGCCAAGCGCTTGTCGAAATACGCCTCCTGTCCACCGTAGATCAAAGGCTGCCCCGGCAACAACACGGCCAGTGTGGCCATGGCCTTGAAGGCAGCCTGCGAGCCGAACAACTCTGCGCATGAGCCCTGCCAGGAATTCGAATCATGGTTGGCCGTGTAGAGCATGCGGTAGTCATCGGCACGGTAGTGCCCGCCGCGAACGCGCCACCACTCGTGCAGGTCGCGCGCATCGCCCTGCCCCTGGGCAATGCGCTTGAAGACATCCAACAAACCCCAGTCGTAGGTGCCGTCGAATGCTGCGCGGTGGTGGATGGGCTCGTGCGCTTCGGCCAGCATGTACACCTCACGCAGGGCAGCCAGTTTGGGGCGCAGCCGTTCCCAGAATTCGATGGGCACGAGCGCGGCCACATCGCATCGAAAGCCGTCGATACCGGTCTCGTGCATCCACCACAGCATGGCCTGCTCCATCGCATCCCACAGCGCAGGCTGCGCGAAGTCCAAACCCACCACATCGGTCCAGTACTCGGGGTCGGAATCAGGTGTGGCGCGGTACACATAGGAATGGATCTGCCCGTGCGCATCCTTGCGGTACCACTCGGGGTGGTCGGCGGTCCAGCGGTGGTCCCAGGCGGTGTGGTTGGCCACCCAGTCGATGATGACCTTCAGGCCCAGTGCGTGGGCGCGCGCCACCACCCGCTTGAAGTCTTCGAGCGTGCCGAACTCCGGGTTCACCGCCGTGTAGTCGCGCACCGAGTAATAGCTGCCCATGCCGCCCTTGCGGTTCAACTCACCGATGGGCTGCAGCGGCATGAACCACAGGATGCCTGCACCGCCCAACAGTGCGGCAATGCGTGGCAGGTGCGCTTCGAAGGCTCGCAGCGTGCCCTCGGGCGTGTACTGGCGCACATTCACTTGATAGATCGGGGCACGGACAGCCCAAGCAGCGTGCTGAACACTCATGCGGCTCACCCCTTCACGCCGCCCGAGGCCAGGCCCGACACCAGCCAGCGCTGCGCCAACAGAAACACCACCGTGATCGGCAGGCCCGACAGAATGGCCGCGGCCGCAAAGTCACCCCAACGGAAATTGTGCTCGTGCACAAACAGTTTGGCCCCCACGGCCAGCGTGAGCTGGTCCTGCTGGGTGAGCAGAATGGAGGCCACCGGGTACTCGATGATGGCGCCGATGAAGGCCAGTACGAACACCACCGTCAAAGCCGGGATGGCCATGGGCAGCAGCACCTTTCGGAAAGCCTGCCAGGGCGTGGCGCCGTCCACGATGGCCGCTTCCTCGATCTCGGTGGGCAGGGTGTCGTAGTAGCCCTTGAGTGTCCAGATGTGGATGGCCAGGCCACCCGAATACGCCAGCACCAGGGCCGCATGCGTGTTGTGGCCGATGGCCGGAAAGGCCGCGCCCAGCCCATCGAAGATCGCGTACAGCGCCACCAGGGCCAGCACCGCCGGGAACACCTGCATCAGCGTCAGGCCCACCAACACCTGTTCGCGCCCCTTGAAACGGATGCGCGAAATCGCATAAGAAGCGGTGGTGGACAGCACCAGCGTCACCACACCCGACAGCAGCGCCACCTTCACCGAATTCCACAACCAGGTCAGCACCGGCAGGTCGGGTATGCGCATCACCCCGCTGGCGTCCGGCACCGGAATGCCCAACACATAGCGCCAATGCTCCAGGCTGATTTCCGAAGGCCACAGCGAACCGCTGGCGAAATTGCCCGGCCTCAACGACACCGACAGCACCACCACGAAGGGCAGCAGCACCGCCGCGCACATCAGCAGCAGGAAGGCATGCGCGGCCAATAGCCGCCAGCGCTGGTTTTTCGATTGCACGATGGCCATGTCAGTGCCTCCTTTGGTCGCTCATGCGCGTCACCCGCATCTGCACCACCGTGATGGCCGCCACCAGCAGGAAGATCACGGTGGAGATGGCCGCGGCCAGGCCGTACTGGTTGCCCGAATCCTGGAAGGCGATGCGCCAGGTGTAGCTCACCAGAATGTCGGTGGTGCCGGCCGGCACATCGCTGTCCAGGTGGTCGGGCCGGCCACCGGTGAGCAGGCTGATCAGCACAAAGTTGTTGAAGTTGAAGGCAAAGGCCGAGATCAGGAGCGGCGTCAGCGGCTTCATGATCAGGGGCAGCGTGATGCGGCGGAAGTTGGCCCACGGCCCTGCGCCCGCAATGGCCGAAGCCTCGTAGAGGTCCGAGGAAATGGACTGGATCAGGCCCGAGCACAGCACCATCATGTACGGAAAGCCCAGCCAGATGTTCACGATCAGCAACATCAGCCGCGCCAGGAAGGGGTCGGAAAACCAGGCCGGCTTGATGCCGAACAAGCCCCCCAGGATCATGTTGATCTCGCCCAGGTTCTGATTGAACAGCCCCTTGAACACGAGGATCGACAGGAAGGCCGGCACCGCATACGGCAGAAACAGCACCACCCGATAGACCGCGCGCCCCCGCAGCGCTTCCCAGTTCATCAAACAGGCCAACAGCAGGCCCAGCGCCCCCGCACCCAACACCGTCAGGCCGGAAAACGCCACCGTCCACACGAACACACCCAAAAAGGGCTCGCGGAAATTGGGTTCGGTGAACAGTCGCACATAGTGCTGCAGGCCCACGAACACCCGAAAGCCCGGTTGCAGCTGGGTGCCGTCCTCGGCAGTGAAGAAGCCCGTGCTCTCGTTGGCCGCAAAGCGCAGCCCCGTGCTGCGTTCGCGCAGGGCACCATCGGCCAGCGCCTCGTACACGGGCGCTGCAGCGGCCACATCCCGCAGGCTCACCACACGCAAGGGCGCCGCGCCGTCGGGCGGCGTGAAGTTCAGGGGGCGCAGGGTCTCCAACCACTCCACCCGTTGTGCCACCGTCGCCCGCGTGCCGGCCATCGATTCAGGCACCGGCTGCGCAGAAAGTGGCACCGCCGGTGCGGCGCGGCTTGAACCCTGGGCACCCGAACCCACAGCCGCAGCCGCAGCCACAGCAGGCGCCAGCGGCGCCGACCACCACGCAGGCTGCCCCTCCTGCAGCGGCGCCACCTGCAGCCGCGCCTGCCCCTCGCGCAGCCACAGCTCAAAAGGCCTTTGCGTGTGTGTATCCACGATGCGCTCGGCCAGCAACTGCTGCCGCGCTTCGGGCTGTTCCACCAGGTTGCGCGAACTTTGGTTCGTCAGGCCCATGCCCACCGTGTAGAACATCGGAAAGGCCACGAACAACAGGGCTGCGGCCACACCGGGGAACAAGTAGCGCAGCGCATGGGTGTGTGCCGAAGCGTAGGTCCACACCGCCAACGCCGTGATGGCCAACAGCACCGTGGCCAAAAGCGACTGCCCGGCCGTATGCACCGCCATCACGGCCCACAAGCCCAACACCCCCACCCCCACCGGCGCCGCCCATCGCTTGAACATCATCAGGCCTTCATGCGCCGCGCAGCGGCCTCCAGTGCGGCACGGGCTTCCTGCCGGCCTTCAGTCAAGTTGGTCAGTGCTGTCTTCATGGCCGACCAGAAGCGGCCCATCTCGGGGTTGCTCGGCGTGGGAATGCCGTCCTGCGCCGACTCCATGATGGTGCGTATGCGCGCATCGGCGCCGAGCTCGGCAAAAAATTCGCGGCTGGCCGAAGCCCCCAGCGGCTCGGCTGCATTCAGGCGCCTCACGCCCGCAGGCGACAGCAGGTGTTGCTCCACCAACTCGGCACACAGCTCACGCTGTCGCGTGGCGCGGTTGACCATGATGCCCTTCACGCCTACGAAGGGAACACAGGCCTTGCCCTCCAGCCGCGGCAGCCGCGCCACGCCGAAGTCGATGCCCGCCCGGCGCAGGTTCACCCAGGCCCAGGGCCCGTTGATCATCATCGCCACGCGGCCAGCCCCCATGGCTGCTTCCATCTCGGGGTAGCCGCTGCCCGCAGGCATCACCCCTTCGCGAATCAATCGCTCCAGCACCTGCGCGCCGCGCACGGCGCCGGGCACCGCCACGCCCACATCCTGTGCGTCGATGCTGCCGTCATCGCGCCGGCGAAAGGAATAGCCCCCCAGGGCTGCCAGAAGCGGGAAGGTGAAGTAGTTGTTCGTGTAATCCCACAGGATGGCGCGCTTGCCCTGCGGGCGCAGGCGGCGGTCGATCTCGAAGACCTCGTCCCAGGTTTGTGGCGGCCGTTGAACCAGGGCCTTGTTGTAGATGAGGGTGATGGCCTCCAGCGACATCGGATAGCCCCACAGCCGCCCCTTGTGGGTGTAGCCGCGCCAGGCCAGCGGGTCGATGTCCTGCAGCATGGCCCGGTTGGGGCTGACCGAGTGGATCAGGCCCCCGGCGATCCATTCGCCGATGCGGTCGTGCGCGTAGATGTAGAGGTCGGGCCCCTTGCCGGCCGCCGCAGCCTGCTGGAACTTCGCCGGACCTTCGTCGGGCGTTTCCACCACCACCGGCACGCCAGTTTCGCGGGTGAAGGCCACACTGGATTCGCGCAGGGCGCGTGCACCCTCGGGCGTGTGCCACACCACCAGGGGCATGCGCGCCCCATGGGCGCAAGGCGCTCCCAGGCCGGCCGCCGTGGTCAGCCCCAGGGCGCCCGTGCGCCAGAGAAAGGCGCGGCGCCCACTGCGGGCAGCAGGAAATTCCGACTTCATCCCTCAAATGTAGGAAAACTACAGATTTCGAGCCAGCGGGAAAACCATCAAGCGGCCCGTCTTCCATCCCTGCCCATCGGGGCGCTGCCTCGTTACCATCTGTCCATGTCCCCGGCCCTGAATACCGTTCACCCGCGCTTCAACCCTCAGCCCCGCATCTCCCTGGTCCAAGGGCACGAGGGCGCCGTATGCGTCGTACTCGACGACATCCTATTGAACCCGGACGCGCTGCGCCAATGGGCCTGCGAGCAGGCCTTGGCACCTCCGGTGGGCTATCCCTACCCGGGTCTCGTGGCCCCTGCACCCCCGAATCTTGCCGCCCTTTTGGAGGAAAACTTCAATTTGCATGTGCGCCGCCACCTGGGCGTGCGCCGTACCCTGGAACTGCTGGCGCGGGTAAGCGTGGTCAGCACGCCGCCGGCTGAATTGCGCCCCGTGCAGTGGCTGTGCCACCGCGACCGCATCGCCGCCAACCCGCGTGAGGTGCTGTTCGCCGCCTCGGTGCTCTACCTGTTCGACGACCCGCGCCTGGGCGGCACCAGCCTGTACCGCCCCAAACGCGGCGCGGCCGAAACCGACCGCCTGCTGCTGGACAGCCAAAGCCTGGATGCCGCGGCCTTCAGCGCCCGCTACGGCCTGCAGCCGGGCTACATGACCCAAGACAACGACTGGTTCGAACGCACGGCACGCGTGGAGGCCGCCTGGAACCGCGCCGTCTTCTACGACGGCGGCATCTTCCACTCGGCCGATGTGCACGACCCGCAGCGCCTGAGCCCTGACCCGCGTTGCGGTCGCCTGTCGATCAACAGCTTTTTCACCTGTCGCCGCAATGCCACCTGAACGCAGGCTCTGAAGCCTGGCTCTGAAGCCCGGCTCCGAAGCCGAAAGCGGCGCCTGCAGCGCGCGGCACGGCTCACATCGACGCGCAGTGCTCCTTGATGAAGGCCGCGTGGTCGGGCATCACCTCCACACAGGCCTGGATCACCTGGTCGATGCCCTGCAGGTACTGCTGGATCTCCTCTTCGGGGATCAAATCGGTCAGCGGGTGATAGCCCTCGGGCCGAATGCGCTGGCCATGCATCACCTGCAGCCAACTGGGTTTCATGAAAAGCTCGTTGCCCTCGCGGAACACGCGGCCGTGCGTGCGAAAGAGGTCCATGCGATGCTGCAACGAGGCTGGCACCTCCATGGTCCGAACATGGTTCCAGAACGGTGTGTCGGTGCGTTCGGTGGCCTTGTAGTGCAGGATGATGAAATCTCGCACCCACTCGTATTCCAGGCCCATCAGCCGGTTGTATTCGGCGCGGTCCACATCGGAAAAACCGGCGGCCGGGAAGTAGGTCAGCAGGTGCGCAATGCCCATCTGCACCAGGTGGATGGAAGTGGACTCCAGCGGTTCCACAAACCCACTGGCCAAACCGATGGACACCACATTGGCGTTCCAGGCCCGGTGGCGCTTGCCGGTGCGGAACTTGATGGTGCGCGGGTCTGCCAGGGGCGCACCGTCGAGGTTGCCCATCAACAGGGCCGTGGCCTCGTCCTCGCTCATGAACTTCGAACTGAACACATGTCCGTTGCCGATGCGGTGCTGCAGCGGAATCCGCCATTGCCAGCCGGCTGTGCGCGCTGTGGACCGGGTGTAGGGCGTCAGCTCTCGCGCGTTTTCGCAAGGCACGGCCACCGCACGGTCGCAAGGCAGCCAGTGCGACCAGTCTTCCCATCCGGTCTTGAGCGTCTCCTCGATGAGAATGCCCCGAAACCCCGAACAGTCCACGAACAGATCGCCTTCGATCACGGCGCCGGACTTCAGCCGCAGGGACTGCACATGGCCATCTTCCGGGCGCGTCTGCACTTCCTGCACAACGCCTTCCACACGCTTGACGCCCAGGCCTTCGCTGAAGGCCCGCAGGTAGCGCGCATACAGGCCGGCGTCGAAGTGGAAGGCATAAGCGATCTGCGACAAGGGCGAGTTGGGCAGGTCGCTGCGCGCGCGCATGAACTTGTTCTTCAGACACGCCGCGGTGTTGATGGAGTAGGCCTCCAGCGGCTTGGCCTTGCCTGCCAGGTACTGCTTGAGCCAGTACTGGTGGAAATCCACCGTCCAGTTGTCTTGCCCTATGACGCCGAAGCCGTGGATGTAGCGGTCACCCAGCCGCCCCCAGTTCACGAACTCGATCCCCAACTTGAACGAGGCCTTGGTCTGGCGCATGAATTCGTCTTCGTCGATCTCCAGCATCCGGTTGAACAGCGAGATCATCGGAATCGTGGCCTCGCCCACGCCAATGGTGCCGATGTCATCGGACTCCACCAGGGTGATGTCGTAGCGGCCACGCAGCACTTTGGCCAGGGCCGAGGCGGTCATCCAACCGGAAGTGCCACCACCCAACACGACGATTTTCTTGAGGGCTTGAGTCATCTGGAAATTGTAAAAAAGCCCCGTGCCGGTGTGTGCCGGCGCGGGGCTGTTGAAGGGTCTTTTAAGTGACGCGCGAACTCAGAACTTGTAGCCCAGACGCATCGCGTAGGCCGCGCCGGTCTTGATCTCGGAGTCCACGGTCACGCCGTCGGCCTTGAGCTGGCGGTACACCGGCTTGTTCAGGTTGTTGCCTTCGAAGCGCAGGCTCAGGCCCTTGAGGTAGCCCGACTGCAGTTCGTAGCCCACCTGTGCCGACACCCAGGACGAACCTTCGATGTAGCGCAGGGTCGGGTAGCCACCCACGGCATCGTTGGCCACGCTGCCCACATAAGTGGTGCGGCGGTTGAGGGCCACCGAGGCCTGCAGGCCCGACTGGTCGAAATACAGCATGAACTTGGTGTTGCCCTTGGACAGGCCCGGCAACGGGATGCGCTCGTTGGTCGTGCTCACCGGCTGGTTCGGGTTTGCACCCAACAGGCCCACCGGCAGGTTCACCGAGCTGGAGGTGTTGCTGTAGCTGGCCGTCACACCGAAGGAGCGCAGCGGATCGGCAATCACACTCAAGGGAGCAGAAGCCGACAGCTCATAGCCACGCAGCGTACCGCCCGAGCCGTTGACCGCCTGGGTGAAGGTACCCACCGCTCCCTTGGCAGGGATCGACAGGCCCAACTGGCTCGCATAGGACGAGAAGTTGTAGTTCGTGTCGGTGAACTTCGTGATGTAGGTGTCCAGATCCTTGTAGAACACGGCGGCGGCGAAGTAGGCCTTCGTGCCCAGGTACTTCTCGAACGAGAGGTCCAGCGCCGTGGCGCGGTAGGGCTTCAGGAAGGGGTTGCCACCCGAGCCCACGAAGCGGCCAAAGGTGGCCGTGTTCTGCGGATTGGTGTCCACCGAGGCGGCAAACGAGTTGCGCTGGTCGGTCAGGTCGGCGCGCGCCAACTGCTTGCCCAAGCCCAAGCGCAGCAGGTTGCCATTGCCCAGGTCGCCGGTCAGGTTGACCGAGGGCAGCACATCGGTGTAGCTGGTGCCTGCGGTGGTGATGCCCTTGGAGGGATTGACCAGCACCACGCTGGAGCCCACGCCGGCCAGGTAGCCCGAAGACTGCTGGTCGGTGTTCACGACCTGTGCACCCACGTTGCCGCGCACCGGCACGCCACCCATCTTGGTCTCCACCGCCAGCTTGGCATAAGCGGTGGTGACCTTTTCCTCGACGCCCCAGGTCTTGGAGAGGATGTCGTCGTTGTACTTGCGCAGGATGGTGGCACCCGGCCACAGCGAGGCCTGCGGGTCAAAGGTCAGCAGGTTCAGGCCCGTGCCGCCCACATTGTTTTCCACATAGGCGTCCGAAGGCATGGTGATGCGGTCCTTGCCGCCACCGGTGGTGGAGACGATCAGGCCTTCATCGGTGATGCGGTCCTTCTTGCGGTTGGTGTGGTTGGCACCGAACTGGATTTCCGGGAACAGGGCGCCGCCCAAGTCCTTCTTCACATCCAAACGGAAACCATCGACCTTGTCCTTGATCGTGGGGCCCTTCGAATAGCCGGCCTGCGGCACGCCGTCGATGCCCGACCAACCGGTCTGGTCACGCACCTGGAACAGCGCCGGGTTCGTGTAGCTCAGCGGGCTGCCGACGGTGAGCTTGGGCGCGCCCGAGCCGCTGTAGTCGAAGCTCAGCGTGTCCACGCCGGTGATGCTGGCATAGGCTTCGTTGTCGCGCTCGATGCGCTGGGCGCTGGCCTTGTTCACATCCAGCGTGGCTTGCCAACCGCCGTCGAGCTTGACGGTGTTCTTCCAGCCCAGCGTCTTGATGGTGTCGTCGTAGCTGATGCCCTCGGAGAATCCGATGATCTTGCCTGCCGGATCACTGCTGTTGAGGGTGTAGGTGCCCTTGCTGGCCACACCATTGGCCACCGTGGCGTTGGTGATGGTGTTGTAGGGGTAAAGGCCGGCCTTGACGGCCGTGATCTTGGTGTAGGTGTCGGCCTTGGTCTGGAAGTAGTCGAGCTGGCTGTTCCAGTTCTGGCTGGGCTTGAAGTTGATGATGGCCGCCACACCGGTGCGGTCGTCGGTGTAGCGGCGGGTGGAGTAGTCCAGGCCGCTGCCGAAGCTGGGCACCTTCACATTGGGCGTGCCGGTACCGGTGGCGGTTGCGCCGGTGTAGGCGGTCACGGTGCCGTCACCCCAGCCGCAGCAGGTGAACTGGCTGCTGGTGCCGTCCACCCGCACGAATCCCAGGGCCACACCCACCTTGCGGTCGGCGAAGTTGTCGATGTAGGTCAGGCTCGTGCGGCTGCCGGTGCCTTCCTTGTCCTTGTCCAGGCCCACACCGGTGCGCACTTTGGTGCGGCTGACGGCGATCACACGGTTGCGGTAGAGGGTCGGGTCGATCAGCTTGTTGTCGATCGTGCCGGCCAGGCCGCCGCCGATCAGGGCCGCATCGGCCGTCTTGTAAACCGTGGCGCCGCCGATCAGTTCAGCCGGGTACACGCTCAGGTCCAGGGCGCGGCTGTTGCCGATGCCGGCCTGCTCACGGCCGTTGATCAGGTAGCCGGAAAAATCGGGGCCCAAACCGCGGATGCTGACGGTCGATGCCGTGCCTTCACGGGTGCGCTGCGTGGTGACGCCCGGCAGGCGGGCCAGCGATTCGGCGATGGTGGTGTCGGGCAGTTTGCCAATGTCTTCGGCGCTGAGCGATTCGGTCACGCCCTCGGCGTTCTTCTTGACGCTGATGGCGCTTTCAATGGCGCTGCGGATGCCGGTCACGGTCACCTGCTGGGCCTGCTGCGCCTGGGCCTGCATGGCCGACAGTGCAGCCACGGCAGCCACGGCAGCTGCCGTGGGGGTGAGCGCCGTGCGCACGCGCGAGCGGCGGCCTTGGGCGGTTGCTTCATTCATGTTGTTGTCTCCTGCAAGCAGAGGAAAGATGTTGTGGTTAGAGAACACCAAAACCCGGGGACTCCCGTGTTTGATCCAAATTTTGTACTAAAACTACATGCAATCAGCCCTAGGGGAACCCCCAGTACTTGCATCCGCGCAACACCGTCAACCCCCAAAAATCAGCCTCCACGCCCCATGCAGCGGGTCTGCAACCCACCAAAATCGCAGTTGCAATCGATTGCATCAATTCCTGATTTTGTAATTTAGGTACATTCTTCGGCGTCAGCCTTTCAAGACGCCGTGTAGCCAACATGTCGAACTTCCTGCGCGCCCTTGTGCGGCGTATGGCCGCCCCGGCCCAACGGGCGCCTCACACCCACCCCACCCGTGCGGTCGCGGCCACCTGCACCCTTCTGCTGATGGGCGCTGCGGCCTGGGCGGGGCCTGCGTTGAAACTGCATGTGCCCTCGCCAGACTGGCGCGACCAAGTCATCTACTTCGCCGTCACCGACCGCTTTGCCGACGGCAACCCGCGCAACAACCAGCAGGGTGCCGGTGAATTCGATCCGGCCAACGCCACCCGCTTCAGTGGCGGCGACCTCGCCGGGCTGCGCCAGCGCCTGAACTACATCCAGGGCCTGGGGGCCACCACGCTGTGGATCACGCCACCGGTGGCCAACCAGTGGCTCAATGCGCAGGGCAGTTACAGCGGCTACCACGGCTACTGGGCCGAACACTTCATGCGCGTGGACCGCCACTTCGGCACGCTGCACGACTACCGGCTGCTGTCCGATGCCCTGCACCGCCGCGGCATGTACTTGGTGCAGGACATCGTGGTCAACCATGTGGGCGACTTCTTCTACTACGACCCAAGCCGCCGCGCAAACGAGCCAGCCGCCGGTTGGAAGTCCAACTCGCGCAGCCCCCTGAAGGACAAAGCCCCCTCGCAGGCGCCCTTCCAGCTGAACGACCCGCGCCGCGCCACCGACCGCGCAGCGGGCATCTACCACTGGACGCCCGACATCACCGACTACCAGAACCGCGAACAGGAGCTGACCTTCCAGATGTCGGGCCTGGACGACCTCAACACCCGCAACCCCCGTGTGCGCCAGGCCCTGCGCCGCAGCTACGCCCACTGGATCCGAGAGGTGGGCGTAGACGGCTACCGGGTGGACACCGCCTTCTATGTCGAGCCCGATTTCTTCGAAGACTTCATTTGGCGCCCAGCCCGCGCGGGCGGCACGCCGGGCATGGCCGAAGTGGCCCGCCGCACGGGGCGCCAAGACTTCCTTTTGTTCGGCGAAGGATTCGGCATCGATTCCCCCGGCCGCACCGAACAGAGCCTGCGCATCGAGTCCTACATGCAGGGTCCACAGCCCGGGCAGCGCCGCTTGCAGGGCATGCTCAACTTCCCGCTGTACGGGGCCCTGGGCGATGTGCTGGGCCGCGGTGCGCCCACCGCCGTACTGGGCCAACGCCTGCGCAGCCAGGTGGCCCTGCACCCACGATTGCACTGGATGCCCTCGTTCCTGGACAACCACGATGTGGACCGCTTCCTCACCGCCGCCGACGAGCGCGCCTTGGTGCAGGGCCTTGCGGCCCTGTTCACCCTGCCCGGCATTCCGGTTGTCTACTACGGCACCGAGCAGGGCTTCACTCAGCAGCGCGCCTCCATGTTTGCCGCCGGCTGGGGCTCGGGCGGGCGCGACCACTTCAACCTGAACCACCCCCTGGCCCAGACCCTTCGTTCACTGGCGCAATTGCGCACGGCCCACGCACCGCTGCGCCGCGGCTGGCCCACCGTGTTGGCCGAAACCACGGACGACGCGGGCGCCTTGGTGTGGCGCATGAGCCATGAGGGCGCGCATGTGCTCGTGGCGCTGAACACCGCCGACAGCCCCGTCACCGTGGCCCACCTGCCCACCGGTTCGGCGCACAGTGTCACGCTGCAAGCCGCCTGGGGCCTGGAGGCCCAGCCCGAACCGCTGAGCAGTGACGAGCAAGGCCGCGTGAGGCTGGCCCTGGGTGCGCGCGACCTGCGCGTGTGGCATTGGCACGATGCCGCCTTGATGGGTACGGCGCAAGCCGGAAAGGCCCAAGCCGAAGCCGCCTTGGAACTGCGTGCCAACGGTGCCGGCGACACGCCGTGGGTGGAGGTGCTCAACCGCGACGACCCCGCCGGTGATGACCACGGCCCCGAGGGCCGCTATCGGTACCCGCTGGAGGAGGGCTACGCACAGCACCAGCCCGCCGACATCCGCCGCGTGCAGGTGGCCACGCGCCAAGAAGACAGGGGCCAAGCCCTGCGCATCACACTCACCATGGCCGGCATCAGCACCGCCTGGAGCCCGCGCCATGGCTTCGACCATGTGGCCTTCACCACCTTCCTCGAATGGCCGCAGGCCACAGCCGGTGCCACCGACCCCGCCTGCCCCACTGAGGGTTCGCGGGTGATGCCCCTGCAAGACGGGGAATTGCCCGGCGATCTGCGCTGGCACCGCCGGCTGCGGTCGCATGGTTGGAGCCTGGCCCTGTTCGGCTGCGAAGGCGCCGGCGCGCAGCACGAGGGGCGCCCCCTGAACCGCGGCGTGAAGGTGGCCACCGACCTCGCGCAGAAGACGGTCACCTTCACCCTGAGCGCGGCCGCACTGGGCAACCGCCCCAGCCTCTCAGGCATGCGCCTGTGGATCAACACCTGGGATTGGGACGCCCGCTACCGCGCCTTGTCACCCGAGCCGCAGGCCTTCGAATTCGGCGGCGGGCAGCCTGGGCAGCCGCGCGTGATGGACAGCACCGACATTCTGGTCTTGCCTTGACTTCAACTCGGCCGAGCCCCCTGCGCCACCGCGCAAGACACCCCGTGCAGCGCCACCAGGGTGTCGGTGATCAGCACCGTGGGAATGTCCCGGAGATAGAAGGCGAAGCGCCCCTTGTGCTCGAAGCGGCGCCGGAATTCAGATTCGAAGAACAGGTTGCCCAGGCGCGGCACCAAGCCGCCACCGATGAATACACCGCCACGGGCGCCCAACACCAGCGCCACATTGCCGGCATGGCCACCCAGCATCGCGCAGAACACTTCCAATGTGCGCCGGGCCGCGGTGTCTCCGGCCAGGCCTTGCAACACCAAGTCCTCGGTGTTGTCGATGTGCAGGCCCCAGCCCGAAACGCGGCACACGCAGGCATGCAGCAGGGGCAGGCCGATGCCTGAAAGAAAGCGCTCGGCCGACACATGCGGCCACTGTTGGCGCGCTTCCTGCAGCAGCGCCGCTTCGAAGTCGTCGTGCGCGGCCAGGGTCATGTGGCCGCCTTCGCCCGGCAGCGGCTGCCACCCCTGCCGCGTGGGCACCATGCCAGCCACGCCCAAGCCGGTGCCCGGCCCGACCACCGCCAACGGCGCGTCGTACCGCGGAAGCCTGTCGTCCCAACTGCGAAGTTGGTGCGCCCCCAGGTGGGGCAGCGAACAGGCCAGGGCCTCGAAATCGTTGTAGACATGCAGGGCCGACAACTGAAGCCGCTCGGCCTCCTGGCGGCAGGAAAAGCGCCAATGGTTGTTGGTCATGGCCACCTGGTCACCGCCCACCGCCGTGGCCAGTGCCCAACCGGCGCGCAGGCCCTGCGCCGCCGCGCGGGCCCGGTGTTCGGCCGGCAGGGCCGACAGGTAGTGCTGCATCGCCTGACCCGGCCCGCTGAAATCGGCCGTGGGCAGGGTGTGCACATGCGAAACCGCCTGACCCGGCTGCTCAACCCAGCCGAAACGGGCGTTTGTCCCGCCAATGTCGGCAACGACCAGAGGGCTTTGCAGTCCCGCAGAGGACAAGGCAGACACGGACATGGGCAATGACGGGCTGGACGGGGATCACGCAGCGTTGGAGGATGTAGTTTCACTCCAACAGTAGCAAAACTACATGAATTTTCTCGTTGAATTCTAGTTGCCAATACAGAGAAATCCCGAGGAAAACGCTGCAGATTTGTAGTTTCATTACAGGGTCGTGCACCTTTCGCACCCCGCGGCTTCGGCCCCCTCCCATGCCCCAACCCCACCCCAGTCCCCGCCTGCTGGCCGACATCGGCGGCACCTATGCCCGGTTCGCCCTGGAAACCGCCCCCAGCGTTCTCGAGCACATCCGTCTGATCCCCTGTGCCGAACACGCCGACTTCCACAGCACGGTGCAGGCCTACCTGGACAGCGTGCCCGGCTCGCGCATCGAACACGCGGCCGTGGCCATCGCCAATCCCGTCGAAGGCGACTGGGTGCGGATGACCAACTACCACTGGCAGTTTTCCATCGAAGAGGAGCGCCAGCGCCTGCTGCTGGACACCCTCTTGGTGGTCAACGACTTCACCGCGCTGGCCATGGCCGTGCCGCGGCTGCAGGCGCATGAGCGGGTCGCCGTGGGCGGCGGCCAGCCCCGCGAGCGCAGCGTGTTGGGCGTCATCGGCGCGGGCACGGGCCTGGGCGTGTCGGGCATGATTCCGGCCCAGGGCGGCTGGGTGGCGCTGGGCACCGAAGGCGGCCACACCAGTTTTGCGCCGCGCGACGAACGCGAAATGGCCATCCTGCGCTTTGCCTGGAAGCAGTACCGGCATGTGTCCACCGAACGGCTGCTGTCCGGCCAGGGGCTGGAACTCATTTATGCAGCCCTGTGCGAACAGGCCGGGCACACGCAGCGTTCCACACCGGCCCTGCGCGCACCCGACATCACGCAGCGGGCACTGGCCCGCACCGACGAACTGTGTGAGCAGGCGGTGGACGCGTTCTGCGCCATCATGGGCACGGCCGCAGCAAATTTGGCGCTCACCCTGGGCGCCTTCGGTGGCATCTACATCGGCGGCGGCATCGTGCCGCGCCTGGGCCCCTACTTCGAGCGCTCCTCGTTTCGCCAGCGCTTTGAAGACAAGGGCCGCATGAGCGACTATCTGCGCCAAATTCCCACCTATGTGATCCAGTCGGCCGAGGCCACCTTCCTGGGTGCGTCGGCCATCCTGGAAACCCACCTGCAGGCACTGGGTTCGGAGAGCAGCCAGTCGGTGCTGTCGCAGATCCGCCGTGGCCTGGAGGGCTTGAGCCGCGCTGAGCGCAAGGTGGCCGAGCATGTGCTGGCCCACCCGCGGCAGATCCTCAACGACCCAATCGCGGACATCGCCCGCGCGGCCGAGGTGAGCCAACCCACTGTGATCCGCTTTTGCCGCTCGCTGGGCTGCGAGGGCCTGTCGGACTTCAAGCTGCGCCTGGCCAGCAGCCTCACCGGCACGGTGCCGGTCACGCACACGCAGGTCACGCCAGAAGACTCCATGGCCGAACTCGGTGGCAAGGTGATGGGCAATACCGCTGCGGCCATCCTGCAGGTGCGCAACCACCTCAACCGCGAAAGCATCGACCGCGCCATCGACCTCATCAATGGCGCACCGCGCCTGTCGATTCACGCCAGCGGCTACATGGGCGTGGTGGCGCAGGACGCGCAGTTCAAATTCCTGCGCCTGGGGCTCTCATGCAACGCCTACACCGACCCCCGGCTGCATCAGTTGGCCACCGGTGTGTTGCATGAAAAGGATGTGGTGCTGGTGATCAGCAGCAGCGGCCGCACCGCCGAACTGCTGGAAGTGGTGGATGCAGCCCAGGCACGCGGCGCGCTGGTGGTGGCTGTCACCGTGGGCCAATCGCCGCTTGCGCGGCGGGCCGATGTGGTGCTGTTGGCCGAACACAGCGAAGACTTGGAAACCCATGTGCCGATGGTCAGCCGCATCCTGATGCTGCTGTTCGTGGACATCCTGGCGGTGGGGGTGGCACTGCGCCGCGGCCAAAGCACCGACGACGCGCTCATCAGCCGCATCAGGGCGGTGGAACAACAGGCCACGGGCGACCGCGCGCTTGGTGTGCAGGCCGCCACGCCACTGGCGCACCTGTCGTCTCATTCCCGTTAGCATTTCGGTTCGCCACCACCGGAGTCGGTTTTCGGTCAGCGTGGCGCCGTATGATGCACCTGTTGGTGCTCGGGTCGGCCCCTCGGTCGGCCCAGTTAAACGGGAATCAGGAAGGTCGCAGGCCATGCGCCTGCACCCAACCTGAGCTGCCCCCGCAACGGTAAGCGGACGAAGTCGTTTCTACGGAACGCCTTCCGCTCGTGTCTCGCATCCACTGGGGTTCGCGCCCT
>CAMCTE010000010.1 GCA_945878385.1 Azohydromonas lata NBRC 102462
GTTCAGGCCGATCCGGCTGGCCATCGCAATCAGCGCAGGCTCCTTCAATTCGCCCGACTCGATGATCAACTTCAGCCGTGCGCCGCGGCAGGCTTGCCGCACCGCGCGCACGCCCAGCGCCGCCCGCTCCACATCCGCCGCACCGCCGCGCTGCACCGCCCGCCAATCCAGCACCAGGTCCACCTCATCGCCGCCGTCTGCCACGATGCCGCGCACCTGGCTCAGCACCTGAGCCAGTGGTTCGGCACCACTCGGGAAGTTGGCCACCGCGGCCACCTTGGGCGCACCCTCGGCCGCCACACCATGCAAGGCCTGCAAACCCGCTGCCACCTGCCGCACGAAGCGCGGCCACACGCACAAGGCCGCCGGTGCGCCCACCGCAGTGCGGCTGCGCGCCACCAGTTCGGCCACCACCAAGGGCGTGTCGGATTCCCCCAGGCTCGTGAGGTCCATGCAGGCCAGCGCCGTGCGGGCCGCCTGCTCCATCGACAGGGCATGCGTCATCGCTTGGTCTCCGAAGGCGCTTGAATGGCCGCGCCGGTCGCCTGTGCACCGGCCGCCAGCGGCGCGCCCAGCTGCCGCCACAGGAAGGTGTACTCCAAGGCCTGCATCCGCGCGCGCTGCCCGCTGTCGGCCGCACCGCTGTGCCCACCTTCGATGTTTTCCCAATACAGCACCGGCTGCCCCCGCTCCATCAAGCGCGCAGCCATCTTGCGCGCGTGCCCCGGATGCACCCGGTCGTCTCGCGTGGAGGTCACCAGCAGCATGGGCGGCAGTTTGCGCGCGCCCTCACCCGTGACCGGGGGAATGTTGTGATACGGGCTGTAGCGCGAAATGTAGGCCCAGTCCTCTTCACGGTCCGGGTTGCCATATTCGGCCATCCAACTGGCGCCGGCCAGCAGGCGGTGAAAGCGCCGCATGTCCAGCAGGGGCACCTGGCACACCACAGCGCCAAACAACTCGGGCCGCTGCGTCATCACCGCCCCTACCAGAAGGCCGCCGTTGCTGCCGCCGCGAATGCCCAGTTGCGCCGGCGTGGTCACGCCCGTCTTGATCAGGTCTTCGGCCACCGCAATGAAGTCGTCGTAGCTGCGCTGCTTGTTTTCGCGAATGGCCGAGGTGTGCCAGGTGGGTCCGTATTCGCCACCGCCCCGGATGTTGGCCAGCACATACACGCCCCCGCGTGCCAACCAGCCGCGCCCGATGCCGCCCGAATAGGTGGACTGCATCGGTATCTCGAAGCCCCCATAGCCATACAAGAGCGTCGGCTTGGGGCCCGCTGTGCGGGGGCCCGTGGGCATCACGATGAAGTAGGGAATCTTCGTGCCATCCTTGGACACCGCGAAGCGCTGGTCCAACCGAAGACCATTCGTTGAAAACTGCCCTTGGCGCGCCTTGAGGCTTTCCATGCCCGCACGGTCTGCGCGCGCCAACAGCAAGGCTTCGGGCGTCAGCAAGTCGGTGTAGCCCACCGTCAGGCTTTCACCAAGTTCATCGTCGACCACCGTGGAGTCGTGCAGCGTGGTGAACCACACCGTTCCCGTGTTGGGAACCGGAATGAAGCGGGTGGTCCAGCCCTGGCCTTCTGGCCGCCGTACCTCCAGGCGCCCCGTCACATCCTGCATCACATTGAGCACCACCGAGGTGGCCGTGGGTGCGAACCCTGCCAACGAGCGTTGGGGGGTAGGCGTGAACAAGGCCACGGGCTCGGGTTTGCCATCCATCAGAGCGGCCGCCGACATCACCAGCAATGAACCCGCCGGCCACACCCGACCACCCTGCGACCAATCGGAGCGCAAGCGCATCAAGGCCCGGTCCTTCCAAAAGACCACCCGCGCATCCTCGGGCTTGGGCACCTGCTTGAGCACCGTTCCTTGCAGCAAGAAGAGTTCATGCCGGTAGAAGTCCAAGCCTCGCACCACCATGGCACGCTCATGACCGGGCGTGAGGTCGCTGTCCACCGCCGCCCAGGTGTCCCGCTGCTGCCCCTCGAACACCACGCGCGCCTGCGCCAGTGGCGTGCCGCGCTTCCAAAGGCGTATGGCGCGCGGATAGCCGGAATCCGTGACCGGATCGCCCGGGGCCGAGGTGCCCAACAGCAGGGTGTCGGCATCCAACCAAGTCCACCGGTTCTTCGACAAGGGCAGCGAAAAGCCGTCCTTCACAAACTCACGGGTACCCAGATCGAACTCGCGTACAACATTGGCGTCGGTGCCGCCCGGCGAAAGCGCCACCAGACAACGGTTGGAGGATGCCGACAGGCATTCGTTGCCCTGCCACACCCAACTCTGCCCCTCGGCCTTGCCCAAGGCATCCACATCCAGGATCACTTCCCACTTGGGCTCGGCCTTGCGGTACTCGGCCAGCGTGGTGCGCCGCCAGATGCCGCGCGGGTTTTGGGCGTCCTGCCAAAAGTTGTACAGCCAGGCGCCGTGCCGGCTCACCATCGGAATGCGGTCGCTGGCGTCCAGCACCTCGCGCAGTTCGCGTCTGAAGCCTTCAAAGCGCGGGTCGGCCTGCAGCACCGATTCGGACTGCGCATTGCGCTGGCGCACCCAGTTCAGGGCCGCTTCGCCCATCACCTCCTCCAGGCCCACATGGGGATCAGCGGGCTCAGGTGCCATGCGGGCGGGTGGTGCGTTGGTTTGGGCCATGGAGGGCTGTTGAGAAAGGAAACAGAGAAGTGCCGCACTCAGGCCCACAAGCCGACGCAGCATGAAGCGGTGATGGAGCATCTAGATGGTGATGGCGGAGAGAATGGAGTGCAGCACCTTGGCCGCCTGCGCTTCATGCAAGGCGGCAGCCTTCAGGGTCTGCTCGTGGCTCAATCGTTCAACCCCCATGCCGGCGGCCATGTTGGTCATCAGTGAAATCGCCAACACGCGCAGGCCCGCGTGTCGTGCGGCAATCGTCTCGGGCACGGTGCTCATGCCCACCGCATCGGCACCCAGCCGCTGCAGCATGCGAATCTCAGCGGGCGTCTCGAATTGCGGGCCCATCATCCACGCGTACACGCCTTCGTGCAGCGCCACACCCAAGCCTGCAGCCGCCCCCTGCGCCGCGCGCCGCAGGTCGGGGTCGTAGGCCTGCCCCATGTCCACGAAACGGTCACTGCCGCCCCATCCCTGCAAGGGCGAGCGCTGCACGAGGTTCAAGTGGTCGCTCAGGGCCATCAGGCTGCCCGAAGGCCATTGCGCTCGCAAGCTGCCCGCTGCATTGGTCACCACGATGATGGGGCAACCCACTGCCGCCACCGTCCGCACTGCGCCGCGCATCGCGGTGGCATCACCGGTTTCGTAGGCATGCTGACGGCCCATCAGCAGCATCACCTCGGTGGAAGACTGCGCCAGCCGGGCCAAGCGCACACAGGCCGAATGGCCCGCGATGCCCAGCGGCGGAAAAGCGGGCAGGTCGGCATAGGGCACATCCACCGCGTCCAGCAACCCCTGCACCATGCCCGACCAACCCGAGCCCAACACCACCGCCACGCGCGGCCGACGCGCACCCCAGGCGTGAATCAAAGCCTCGGCGCTGCGCTGCACCGCCTCCTGGCTCACGGCTTGAGCCCCCGGCCCAAGTGGTCGGGCCCAAAGCTGTGGGGCAGCAGCTCACCCAGGGTGGTGCGCAGGCGCACCTCGCGCAGGTCGGCCACGACCACCGGCAGCGCCTCACCGGCGAACTCGCGCAACTTCTGCCGGCAGCCCCCACAGGGCGTCACCGGCTGCGCGCCATCGCCCACCACCACGGCCGCTGCAATGCGCGTGCCGCCGGCCACCACCAGGTGCGCCAACGCCGCGGCTTCCGCGCACAGACCCTGCGGGTAGGCTGCGTTTTCGATGTTGGCGCCGGCATGTACCCGGCCGTGCTCATCCATCAGCGCAGCACCCACCGCGAAGTGGGAATAGGGCGCATGGGCCCGCAGGCGCGCATCACGCGCCACCTGCACCAAGTGCCGTTCCTGCTCGGCACTGAGACCTGAACCCCGTTGCATCAGCGCTCCTTCAAGTAAGGCACACCCAGGGCCGCCGGTGCGCGTGCGCGTCCGATGAAACCCGCCAGCAGCACCACCGTCAACAGGTACGGCAGGGCCTGAATGGCCTGCACCGGAACGGTACCACCGCCCCAGGCTTCAGGCCATGGCGCTCCCTGCAAACGAATGGCCAGCGCGTCCAGAAACCCGAACAGCAGACAAGCCGCCAGGGCCCCCGCGGGGTTCCACTTGCCGAAGATCAGGGCGGCCAGCGCCATATAGCCGCGGCCCGCCGTCATGTGAGGAATGAAGTTCGCATTCAGCGCCAACACCAAATAAGTGCCCGCCAGGCCGGACAGTACGCCATTGATGGCCAGTGCCCGGTAGCGCAAGCCCTGCACCGACACACCGGCTGCGTCCACCATCAAAGGGTTCTCGCCCACCGCGCGCAGGCGCAACCCCAACCGCGTGTGAAACAGCAGGCCCCACACCAGCAGCACGCACAGCAGGGCCAGGTACACCAGGGCGTTGTGGCCCAACAGCCCCAGGCCCAGCACCGGGCCCACCAGTGGCAGGGCCTGCACCGCCTGCGCCGCATCGGTGAACCATCCGGTCAGACGGGCGCCGTCACCCACCTGCGGCGTCTGCCCGCCCAGCCCGAACCAAGCCCCACCCAGCACCACCGTCAGGCCCGCCGCGGTCATGGTCAAGGCCATGCCCATCACCACCTGGTCTCCGCGGTGCGTCACACAGCCCCAGCCTTGCACCATCGACATCGCCACACCCAGCACCAGGGCCACCATCACAGCCGGCACCCAGGAACCCGTGACCGCCGCCACGCTGGCCGCGGCAAATGCCGACAACAGCATCTTGCCTTCCAGCCCCAAGTCCACCACACCCGAGCGTTCAGCCAGGCAGCCGGCCAGGGCGCACAGAATCAGCGGCGTGGCCCCACGCAGGGTGGAACCCAGCAAGGTGCCAGCCGTCACGCCGAACTCCTGCAGCATCTCGATCATGGGCGCACCTCGGCCGCGTCGGACAAACCTCCGCCCGCGCGGTGTTGAACTCGGCGGTGCAGCCGGGCCAACGGCCCCACCAACACAGTGGAAAGCGCGCCGGCAAACAACACGATCAACCCCTGCAGCGTGAACACCATGTCACGGCTGAAGCCCGGCACCTCAAAGGCCAATTCCGCGCCCCCTTGGTACAGCGTTCCGAACAGCAGCGCCGCCAGTGCAATGCCCACCGGGTGGTTGCGCCCGATCAGCGACACCGCAATACCTGCGAAACCTGCGCCGGCCACGAAGTCGGGCAGCAGCCGCTGGTGCACGCCCGCAATCTCGTTCACGCCCACCAGGCCGGCCAAGGCGCCGGAGGCCACCATGGCCAGCATCACCTGCCGCCGCGGGTCCACGCCCGCATACAGCGCCGCCGCCGGCGCATGGCCGCTGGCGCGCAGATCGTAGCCACTGCGGCTTTTCCACAGCAGCCACCACGCCGCCACCACCGCCACCACCGCCAGCACTGCGGTCAGGTTCAGCGGTGTGGCCGGCCAGTCCACCCCAACAGCCAACAGCAGGTCATGCACCGCCGGCATGCGCGCGGCCGGTTCAAACGCGCGGCTCTGCAGGTCCATGGTGCCCGGCTCCTTGAGCACCTCCACCAACAGATAGCCCATCACGGCCGCCGCCAGAAAATTGAACATGATGGTCGTGATCACCACATGGCTGCCGCGCCAGGCCTGCAGCGCCCCCGGCACCGCCGCCCAGGCCGCACCGAACAGCATGGCCCCCAAGACCATCGCCGGCACCAGCACCGCTGCCGGCAGGCCCGGCGCCCATTGCAGCGCCGCCAAGGCCACCAGCCCTGTTCCCAACCCCCCCATCGCGGCCTGACCCTCGCCGCCGATATTGAACAGGCCAGCATGAAAGGCCACCGCCACCGCCAACCCAGTGAATACGAAGGTGGTGCTGTAGTACAGGGTGTAGCTGATGCCCGATGCATTGCCCCAGGCACCTCGCACCAACAGGCCGATCACCTGCAAGGGCTGCAGGCCGATGGTCCACACCACCAGGCTGGCCACGGCCAGGGCCATGGCCAAGTTCAACACTGGCAACAGCACCAGGTCCATCCAGCGGGGCAGCGTGTTCGTCATGTTCGTGCAGCCCTCAATGCCCTGCGCCGCCCATCAGCCGGCCCAATGCCGCTTCATGGCACTGCTCGATCGGCAATTCACCGGCCACCCGGCCCGCATTCATCACGATCACGCGGTCAGCAAGGGCCAGGATTTCATCGAGCTCGGACGACACCACCAGCACCGCACCGCCCGCATCGCGGTGCGCCCGCAAGCGCGCGTGGATGAACTCGATGGCGCCAATGTCCACGCCGCGGGTGGGCTGGCCCACCAACAGCACCGAAGGCTCGGCCATGGCCTCGCGCGCCAGCACCAGCTTCTGCTGGTTGCCCCCGGAAAACTTGGACGAACGCAAATCGGGGTGGCGCGGCCGCACATCGAAATGCTCCATCATCTGGGCCGTGGCCTGGCGCATCGCACGGCGCCGCATCCAGGCCCAGCGGCCATAACGCGGCCACCCTTGATAGCCCAACACCGCCGACTCCCAGGCCGCAAAGGGCAGCACCAAGGCGCGGTGCAGCCGGTCTTCGGGCACGTGGGCCACGCGCAGCGCTCGGGCCCGCGCCGGCGTCAACCAGGCCTCGGGCGTGAACCGGGCCTCGCCCACCCGCAGGCTTCCCAACTGCGGTGCCTTCAGGCCCGACAGCAGTTCCAGCAACTCGGTCTGCCCATTGCCCGACACACCGGCCACGCCCACGATTTCACCGGGCCGCAAGCTCAGGTTCACCCCGTCCAGGCGGGGCACGCCCATCTCGTCGCACCATCGCAGCCCAGTGGCTTCCAGAAGGGCCGCTGCGTGGCCTGCAGTGCCGTTGGGCCCGACGGCAGCAAGGGGAACCCGTTCACCCGCGCCATCCACCGGCGCGTGGCCTGCTTCTTCAGCACCGGCCCGCCGCCCCAGGGCCACGCGCCGGCCCACCATGGCCTGCGCCAAGTCGTCCACGCTGGTCTGCGCAATCTCGCGCTCCAGCACCACCTCGCCGCCGCGCATCACCGTCACCCGGTCGCACAACGCCACAATTTCCTTGAGCTTGTGCGTGATCAGAAGCAGCGTAGTGCCCCGCTCACGCAGGCCGCGCAGGGCCACGAACAGGGCCTCGGTTTCATCGGGCGTCAACACCGCCGTGGGCTCGTCCAGAATCAGCACCCGCGCCCCGCGCACCAACGCCTTGAGGATCTCCAAGCGCTGCCGCTCGCCCACCGGCA
Source organism: Azohydromonas lata NBRC 102462 (assembly GCA_945878385.1). Taxonomy (GTDB): domain Bacteria; phylum Pseudomonadota; class Gammaproteobacteria; order Burkholderiales; family Burkholderiaceae_C; genus RFTU01. Next base: position 7,311 of record CAMCTE010000010.1, read on the forward strand.
GGTCTTCCACCACCGCGTCCAGCCGCACCCGCAGCCCCGTCTGGTCCATCAACACCAACAGGCGCTCGCGCAACGCGGCCCGCGCCGAAGCCAACCGCCAATCCGGCTCGGCCCCCAGCAACACGTTGTCCAAGGCCGTCATCGTGTCCACCAGCATGAAGTGCTGATGCACCATGCCGATGCCCGCGGCCATGGCCTCGCGCGAATCCCGGATGCGCACCGGGCAGCCCTCCACTTCGATGGAACCCTCATCGGCCTGATAAAAACCGTAGAGGATGGACATCAGCGTGCTCTTGCCCGCCCCGTTTTCACCCACGATGCCGTGCACGGTGCCAGCGTCCACCGTCAGGTTCACGGCCCGGTTTGCATGCACCGCGCCAAAGCGCTTGTGGATGCCGGCCATGCGCACGGCCGGCGGCTGTGCAGCGCGGGCCGTGGTCATCACTTGCAGGCGTTGCCCGCCATGTAGTCGATCACCTTGATCTTGCCGGCGATGATGTCGGCCTTGGCTGCATCCACGCGCTTCTTCATTTCCGGTGTGATCAGCCGGGCGTTGTGCTCATCCAGCGCGTAGTCCACTGCGTTCTCCGCCAGGCCCAGCACGGTCAGTCCAGGCACCACGCCCTTCATCGCCCGCGCCACCGCCACATCCACCCGCTTGACCATCGAGGTCAGCATGGTGCCGGGCTGCAGATGGTTCTGGTTGCTGTCCACGCCGATGGCGTACTTGCCACCGTCCTTGGCCGCCTGGTAAACGCCGATACCCGTGCCGCCGGCCGCCGCAAACACCACATCCACACCCTTGGCGAACTGCGCGCGGGCCAGTTCGCTGCCGCGCGAGGGGTCGTTCCAGGCCGACGGGGTGGTGCCCGTCATGTTGGTGCTCACCTCCACCTTGGGGTTCGCGTAGCGCGCACCCTGCTCGTAGCCGCACTGGAACTTGCGGATCAGGGGAATGTCCATTCCGCCTATGAAGCCGACCTTGCCGGTCTTGCTGGCCATGGCCGCCAGCATGCCCACCAGGAAACTGCCCTCGTGCTCCTTGAACAGGATGGACTGCACGTTGGGCAGCGTCACCACTGAATCGATCAGCGCAAACTGCAGCTTGGGGTTGGCCTTGGCCACCTTTTCCATTGGCGTTCCCTGCGAGAACCCCACGCCCACAATCGGATTGGCACCCCGTTCGGCCATGCGGCGCATCGCCTGTTCGCGCTGCGCGGGGTTGGAAATCTCGAACTCCAGATAGGCCTGCCCAGTCTCCTTCTTCCAGGCCTCCGCGCCGCGATAGGCCGCTTCATTGAAGGACTTGTCGAACTTGCCACCCATGTCGAAGATCACGGCCGGCGCGGCCAGCGCGGTGCCGCCGTACGCCGCCGCCAGGGCCAGGCCCGCCACCAGGGAAGAAAGCAGTTTCTTGTGCATCAAGCCGGGCATGCGCCACCTGTGTCCGCAACGGTAAACGGGCAAGGATAGCAAGCCGCCGGGCCACCCCCGGGCAGACGGGTTTAGCATGTCGGGCATGTCTGCCCTTGAACACGCCGCCGCGCCACTGCATTCGGCCCTGCCCAGCCCCGTGCTGCCTGCGCTGGCCGGCATGCCCAAAGTGCTCTTGCACGACCACCTGGACGGCAGCCTGCGGGTGAGCACCCTGCTGCAACTGTGCCAACGGCGCGGCGTGGAACTGCCCACCCTGCACGCAGCCGATCTTGCCCAGTGGTTCCGAGCCAACGCCAACGCCGGCAGCCTCGAACGCTACCTTGAAGGCTTTGCGCTCACCGTGGCCGCCATGGGCGACCTGCAGGCCTTGGAGCAGGTGGCCTTCGAGGCCGCCGAGGACGCACGGGCCGAGGGCTGTGTGCTGGCCGAGTTCCGCATGGCCCCGCTGCTGCTTCAGGCACACGGCGTGGCACCCGACGACGCGGTGGCGGCCATGCTGGCAGGCTTGGCCCGAAGTGCCCTGCCCTGCGGCCTGATCGTCTGCGGCATGCGTCACGAATCGCCCGAGCGTGTTCAGGAGGCCGCCGAACTGGCCCTGCGCCACCGCATGGGACCGAACCGATCAGTGGGCGTCATTGGTTTCGACCTCGCCGGCCCCGAGCGCGGTTGGCCCGCCTCTGGGCACGCACGGGCCCTGCGCCTGTTGCGGGAAGCGGGCCTGCCCATCACCCTGCACGCCGGCGAAGCCGATGAGGGTGCCCGAGTATTGGAAGCCGTTGAGCTGGGTGCGCAACGCATCGGCCACGGCGTGCGCTTGGCCGACCTGCTGGACACACCCGCGGGGCCTGAAGCCCTGCAGCGCATACGGGCCAGCGGCGTGCACCTGGAAGTCTGCCCCACCAGCAATGTGCAGACGGGCGCCGCAGCCTCCATCGCCACCCACCCCATTCGGGCGCTGTGGAAGGCGGGCGTCTCGCTGTCCTTTCACACCGACAACCACCTCATCTCCTGCACCAATCTGAATCTGGAAGGGCAGGCCCTGCTCGATCAAGCGGGCTTCGCGCTGGCCGACCTGTTTGCAATGCAAGAGCAGGCCCTGGATGCCAGCTTCATGCCCACGCACGCAACCGAACCCGCCCGGCGCGCGCTGCATGAATGGGCCCGCACGCACGACCTGCGCTGAACCCGCTCGAAGAACCGTCCCGGGAACACCCCATGAAGATCCACACGACGCTGAATCAAGTCCGCATCCGTGCGCTGCTCGCATCCACCCTGGCACTGGCCTTGGGCGGATGCGCGCTGCCGCCACCGGCCGGCTCACCCGCCGCCGGCACCGACACCATCCCCGTGCGCCTCATCGCCTTCAATGACCTGCACGGCCATCTGGAGAGCAGCAACCTGTCGGTCACTGTGGCCGACCCGGCCCAATCCGGTGCCAGCCTGCGCGTGACCGTGGGCGGTGCCGACGCCATGGCCGGCCTGGTGCGCAGCCTGCGCGCCGGCGCACCGCACAGCATCGTCGTCTCCAGCGGCGACCTCATCGGCGCCACTCCGCTGGTCTCAGCGCTGTTCCGCCATGAATCCACGGTGGAAGTGGCCAACCTGATCGGCGTGAGTGTGGCCACGGCCGGCAACCACGAGTTCGATGCCGGCACCCCCGAACTCCTGCGCATCCTGCGCGGGGGCTGCGCCGAGCCGCGCGCCGACGACCCTGTGCGTTCCTGCGCACTCGGCCCCTACCGCGGCGCGCGTTTCCCCATGGTGTCGGCCAATGTGCGCACCGCCAACGGCACGCTCCTGCCTCCGTCGTGGGTGATGCAGGCAGGCCCGGTGAAGGTGGGCGTGATCGGCGCGGTCACCAAGTCCACCCCTCAACTCGTGGTGCCCTCGGGCGTGCAAGGCCTGCAGTTCACCGACGAGGCCCAGGCCATCAACGAAGCCGCTGCCGCCCTGCAGGCCCAGGGCGTGCAGGCCCTGGTGGTCACCTTGCACGAAGGCGCCGAGATCGGCACGCCCGGCAAGCCCGTGGATTGGAACGACACCACTTGCCCCGGCCTGCGCGGCGAAGCAGTGGACATCATCAAGCGCATCACGCCAGCGGTGGACCTCATCCTGACCGCCCACACCCACCAAGGCTACAACTGCGTGGTCGATGGACGCCCGGTGATGCAGGCCGTGGCCTATGGGCGCGGCCTGTCGGTGGCCGACCTTCACATCAATCCCCGCACCGGCGATGTCGACCGCAGCAAGACCCTGGCGCGCAACCTGCCCGTGATGAATGCCCGCACCGACCCTGCCCACCGGGCCAGGCTGGTGGCAGCCGAGCCACCAGCCTTCAGCACGGCGCTGAAGGCCGCACAACCCGACGCCGAGGTGGCCGCCCTGGTGCAGCGCTACGCCCAGGCCGCCGCGCCGCAGGCCCAACGCGTGGTGGGCCGCATGGCCCGCACGCTGGACCGCCGCGGCAGCGGCGACAGCCCTGCCGGCCGCCTGGTCGCCCAGGCCCAATGGGAAGCCACCCGCAGCCCGGCCAACGGGGGGGCGCATTTCGCCCTGATGAACCCCGGCGGTGTCCGCACCGACCTGGTCTGCCGCGGTACCCCGCCTTGCGAGATCACCTACGGCGATCTTTTCAGCATGCAGCCCTTCGGCAACAGTCTGGTGGTGATGAGCCTGACCGGAGCCGAAGTCCGCGAATTGCTGGAACAACAGCAGCGTGGCGGGCCCAACGCCCCCCTGATGTCGCCTTCGGAAGGCCTCACCTACCGCTGGTCGCGTCTGGCCCCGGTCGGTCAACGCGCCCAGGACATCCGCATCCAGGGCCAGCCCCTGAACGAAACCACCACCTACCGCGTCACCGTCAACAGCTTCATGGCCGAGGGCGGGGACGGCTACACCGTGCTGCAGCGCGGCCGCCAGCGGCTGGGCGGTGCGCAAGACCTGGATGCGATGCTGGAGCATCTGCGCAAAGGGGTGTCAGACGCCGGCCCCCCCCGCATCCGGGTCACCGACTGATGAAGGCCGACGGCGCGCCGACCCTGGCCAAGCCCGGTGCCTGGGTCAACTCGGATGTTGTTCCGTTGTAACACTCCTGTCACCTTGGTGGGTCAAGATGCTGCAAGAACGCGCCGTCCTCCGCGATAGTCGTTCGCTTAACCTGTCGCCCGGGGCCGTCAACCGGGCTTGTCGCTTCCAATCCCTTACACCACACGGGCGGGCCTGATGGCACGCCCGGGTCATGCTCATTGTTCATTGGAGATTTCCACATGCATCCCCTGCGCCTGAACGGCTTCACCCGCAGTGCCATCGGTCTGGCCATCGCCGCCGTGGTCGCCCCTGCCCTGGCCCAAAACACCACCGCCAGCGTGGCCGGCCGTGTGTTGGGCGCCGATGGCAAGCCCGTGGCCGGCGCCACGGTCACCGTGCTGCATGTGGAATCGCGCACCGCCAGCAACCTCACCACCGACGCCGACGGCCGCTACAGCGCCCGCGGCCTGCGGGTGGGCGGGCCCTACACCGTCACGGTGAACAAGGGCGGCCAGGTCGAGAAGCGGGACAATGTGTTCCTCACACTGGCCGAGACCACCAGCTTGGACATCGCCATGCTGGGCAGCGCCGCCAGCGTGACGGTGACGGGCCGCGGCGCCAACGAGCGCTTCGACAACAGCGCCATGGGCGCCGGCACCAACATCGGCAGCCGCGAAATCAATTCCCTGGCCTCCATCCAGCGCAGCCTGCAAGACTACGCGCGCCTGGACCCCCGCTTGGCCCAAACCGACAAGGAGCGCGGCGAAATATCCGCCGCCGGCCAGAACACCCGCTTCAACTCCATCACCATCGACGGCGTCACCACCAACGACACTTTCGGTTTGGAGGCGAACAACCTGCCCACGATCAAGCAGCCGATTTCAATCGACGCCATCCAGAGCGTTCAGGTCAACATCTCCAACTACGATGTGACGCAGAAGGGCTACACCGGCGCCAACATCAATGCGGTGACCAAGAGCGGCGCCAATGAAGTCTTCGGCAGCCTCTACTATGTGACGCGTGACGATGGCCTTGTGGGCCAGCGCTACAACAGCACCACCGACACCTACTTCGACGCGCCCAAGTTCAAGGAGAACACCAAGGGCTTCACCCTGGGTGGCCCCATCGTCAAGGACAAGCTGTTCTTCTTCGTCAACCACGAGCGCCTGACCAGTTCGCGCACCCGCCCCGACTTCGCCCCCATCGGCGGTGCGGGCACCATCGTGGGCCTGAGCCCTGCCACCATCAACCAGGCCATCGCCATTGGCCGCGATACCTACAAGGTCGACCTGGGAACCTCTGAAGTGCCGTCAGGTGTGGCCGTGAATGTGAAGGATTCGCTGCTCAAGCTCGACTGGAACATCAACGACAACCACCGGGCCAACATCCGGTTCACGCAAACCGACCAGACCGAACCCCTGCTCGTGGGCTTCAGCCCCACCGGCCTGTCTTTGAGCTCCTACTGGTACAACCAGGAGAAGTCCCTCAAGAGCGTCGTCGGCCAAGTATTCTCGGATTGGACCAACGACTTCAGCACCGAGTTCAAGATCTCCAAACGCGACTACGAAAGCGCGCCCATCCCGATCAACGGCGTGCGCCTGCCGCAGATCTCCCTGCAGTTCTCGGGCGCCCTGCCCACCGATGCCCCGGCCGGTACCAATGCGAATACTCGCACGCTGTTCATGGGTACCGAGCGCAGCCGCCACTTCAATGTGCTGCGCACTGAAACCCTGGACACCTACCTCGGCGGCAATTACCGCTTGGGTGACCATGAACTGAAGTTTGGTCTGGATCGCGCTGACAACGATATCTACAACGCTTTCATTCAAGACGCCAACGGTCAATACACCTTCCGCTGCGAGAACAGCAGCGCCACCATCGCCTACAGCTTCGGCGCCATCAACTGCGCCACCGCCACGGCCGACCAAGTGGCCGCCGCCACCCTGGAAAACTTCCGCCTGGGTCGCCCCTCGGCCTACCAGGTGCAACTGCCGCAAGCCGGTCGTACGCTCAATGACGCCGTAGCCGTCTGGCGCTACGCCAATACAGGCCTGTTCCTGCAGGACACCGTCAAGCTCAGCAAGCAGCTCAATGTGATGGTCGGCCTGCGCCTGGACATGGTGGGCATGCCCGATTCGCCGCTGTTCAACCCGGCCGCCGCCGCCGCGCCCGTGGTCGGCAATGCCGCCACCGGCACCCGCGCCAGCGGAGGCTTCGGCCTGGACAACTCCCGTACGCTGGACGGCACCCGCTTGTTCCAGCCGCGCGTGGGCTTCAATTGGGACTTGAGCACCGGTGACACCCGGCGCCAGCTGCGCGGCGGCTTCGGCCTCTTCCAAGGTGCAGCGGCCAATGTGTGGCTGTCCAATCCCTACAGCAACACTGGCCGCGCAGTGGCCACTCTGAGCTGCACCACAGTCGCCAACTGCGTCACCGCCAACGCCCGTTTCAGCGCCAATCCCGATGCGCAGCCGGCATTGACAGGCTCCGTTCCGGCGGCCAACGTCGACTTCCTCGACGCGGGTTTGCGTCAACCCTCGGTGTGGAAGTTCAACCTGGCGTTTGATACCGAACTGCCCGACCTGCCGTTGATTGGCCGCACTACCGCCGGTGTCGAATGGCTCAACACGCAGGTGCAGAACGGCGTGTACTACGAGCACTTGAACCTGGGTGCACCGACTCGCTTGGGCAGTGATGGTCGCCAACTGTTCTACCGGCCGGAGGGTTTCAACGCCGACTGCTGGACAGCCACAGGCACCACCATCACCACCGGCACCTGCGCCACGCCCAGCGGCCAGTCACGCACTCGCGCGCTGAGCAATCCGGCCTTCAACAACGTACTGGTGGCCAAGGACACCGGTATGGGCGGCGGCAATGCCATCACCCTGTCCCTGAGCAAGGTGATCGCCGGCGGTGGTCGTTGGTCGGTGGGCTACACCCGCACCTCAGCCACTGAAGTGAGCCCGTTGACCTCGTCTGTGGCCAATTCCAACTGGACAGGCCGCAACATCTTCAACCCCAATGAAGAGGTGGTGCAGAACTCGAACTACCTGATCAAGGACCGCTTCAATGGCGCCTTGAGCTGGTCGAAGGCCTTCATGCCCAACCTGCGCACCACCTTCGGTGTGTTCTATGAGGGCCGCCGCGGCAAGCCCTACAGCTGGACCTTCATCAACGACCTCAACGGCGACGGCCAAGGCGGCAACGACCTCATGTACATCCCCAAGGCACCGGGCTCGGGCGAAGTGGTGTTCCGAGGTGGTGCGGCCGAAGAGACGCGCTTCTGGGAAATCGTGGAGGCCAACCCGGCTCTGCGCAATGCCAAGGGCGGGGTCGTGGGTCGCAACAACGAGTTCGCCCCCTGGGTCAACAACTTCGATGTGCGTCTGAGCCAGCAACTGCCGGGCTTGAGCAGCAAGCAAAAGGCCACCGTCACGCTGGACATTCTGAACTTCGGCAACCTGCTCAACAAGAAGTGGGGCCGGATCGACGAAATCGGCTTCCCCTCCAACCGCAGCTTCGTGAACTACGCGGGTCTGGACTCCTCGGGCAAGTACATCTACAGCCTAGGCAGCACCGAGTCCCTGATCACGCGCCAGGCCGCGGGCGAGTCCCAGTGGGCCGCACAGTTGACCCTGCGCTACGAGTTCTGATCGTTCATCAACCCACACGCGCGGCCGAAGGGGTGTTGCCCACACCCCTGTCGCGCAAAGTAATTCCTGCAGCCCGGCCAGCCCTCACGCTGGCCGGGCTTTTTTGTCAGTCCCACGCCACAGCGTGCCGCTAAACTCAACTGCATGAAACTCATCGGCTCCCTGGCCAGCCCCTATGTGCGCAAAGTGCGCATCGTCATGGCCGAAAAGAAGCTCGACTTCCAATTCGTTCTGGAAGATGTGTGGAGCAGCGACGCCATCCTGCAGAGCAACCCCCTGGGCAAGGTGCCCTACATGGTGATGGAGGGTGGCGAAGCCGTCTTCGATTCCCGCGTGATCGTCGAATACCTGGACACGCTCAGCCCCGTGGGCAAGCTCATTCCCAGCACCGGGCGCGAACGCGCCGAGGTGCGCACCTGGGAAGCCTTGGCCGACGGCGTGCTGGATGCCCTCATCGCCATCCGCCTGGAAAATACCTGGGCCGGGCGCAGCGCCGAACAGCGCAGCACCGCCTGGTGCGACCGGCAGATGAAGAAGGTGCACGCCAGCTTGAAGGCGATGGAATCCGGCCTGGGCGACAAGCCCTGGTGCAGCGGCAACCACTACAGCCTGGCCGACATCGCCGTGGGCTGCGTCACCGGCTACCTGGATTTCCGCTTCCCGGATGTGGATTGGCGCGCCGACCACCGACACCTGGCGCGCTTGCACGACAAGGTCGCCGCTCGGCCCAGCTTCACCGACACCGCGCCGCCCAAGGCCTGATCACAGGCCAGGGCCTTGGCGCAGGTGCGGGGGCAGACCCTGCCACTTCCCTGCCACTTCCCCGCCGCCTGCATCCAACACTCAATGGCGCACCGGCCGCCCGTCGCCGGCATCCGCCGACTGCATCATGAACACCGGCCGCGGCGCCGAGCGGCTTTGGCGGCCCACCGCCACCGCGTGTTTGAGGTCCATGTTCAGCTCGAAGGTGTCGGCGCTGGCACGAGGCCAGAAGGTGCGGAACACATCGTAGGGCCACTCCACCGCGCCTTGCTGCGCAGCAAGGATGGCGCCCTCGGTTACGAAGGGCAGTGAGGTCGACAGCAGCGTCACGCCCTGCCCGGTTCGCCGCACGATGTGCGAGGCGCTGATCTGCCCCGGATGGTTCAAGCCTGCGGCCTGCACCAGTTCCTTTAGGGCCTCCAGCGTGTGCTGGTGGAAGCGCCACACCCGCTCGGTCTTGTCGGCCACCACCAGCGCCTTTTGCCGGTCCGCGTCCTGAGTGGCCACGCCCGTGGGGCAGGCCCCCGTGTGGCAGCTCTGCGACTGGATGCAGCCCAGCGCAAACATGAAGCCCCGCGCCGCGTTGCACCAGTCCGCGCCCAAGGCCATCATGCGGGCGATATCGAAGGCGCTGACCACCTTGCCCGCGCTGCCGATCTTGATGCGGCTGCGCAGGCCTATACCCACCAAGGTGTTGTGTACCAGCAGCAGGCCTTCCTGCACCGGCGCACCCATGTGGTCGGTGAATTCCAGCGGCGCCGCGCCTGTGCCGCCCTCGGCGCCGTCCACCACGATGAAGTCCGGCGTGATGCCGGTCTCGAGCATGGCCTTGCACACGCCGAACCATTCCCAGGGATGGCCGATGCACAGCTTGAAGCCCACGGGCTTGCCGCCGGACAAGGCGCGCAGCTTCTCCACGAACAGCATCATCTCGCGGGGGGTGGAAAACGCGCTGTGCGAAGCCGGGCTCACGCAGTCTTCGCCCACCTGCACGCCGCGCGCCTGCGCGATTTCCGGGGTCACCTTCGGCCCCGGCAGCACGCCACCGTGTCCCGGCTTGGCCCCCTGCGACAGCTTGATCTCAATCATCTTCACCTGCGGGTCGCGCGCGTTCTCCACGAAGCGCTCCTCGCTGAAGCTGCCATCCGGGTTGCGGCATCCGAAATAGCCCGAGCCGATCTCCCAGATCAGGTCGCCCCCATTGGCCCGGTGGTGCACGCTGATCGACCCCTCACCGGTGTCGTGCGCGAAGTTGCCCTTGCGCGCACCACCATTGAGCGATCGGATGGCATTGGCCGAAAGCGAGCCAAAGCTCATGGCCGAAATGTTGAACACGCTGGCGCTGTAGGGTCGGGTACAGGAGGTACCCCCACCACCGATCTCGACACGGAAATCATGGTTGTGCACCACCGAGGGTTTGAGCGAGTGGTTGATCCACTCGTAGCCTTCCGCATGCACATCCAACTGCGTGCCGAATGGGCGCTTGTCGCCTTCACCCTTGGCGCGTTGGTACACCAGCGAACGCTGCTGCCTGGAAAACGGCGCCGCCTCGTTGTCGCCTTCCAAGAAGTACTGACGAATCTCCGGGCGGATGTACTCGAAGAGAAAGCGCATATGCCCGATCAGCGGGTAGTTGCGCAGGATGGCCCGCTTGGTCTGCCGCACATCGCGCCAGCCCTGCACGCCACCGGCCAGGCCCAGTGCGGCCACCAACCACCACCCTGCGCCTGCCCCTGTGGCGGCCATCATCAGCCCACCCAATCCGCCCAGGCCAAACAACAGCCAGGTGGAATACCGCACGGGCATCCACCCGTCGAACATCGCTAACACTCGGGGCATGGTCTCCTCCAATGGGTGGCGCTGACGGCGGCCTCCCGTATCGGTTGATCATCGGCGGATTCGAGGGGCCCTGAACGCCCGGCGCCCCACGGCGGCACCCGCAGCCCGTCAGAATTCACGGTGGACGCGGCCGCGTCTTGTCTGAACGCTCCGATGCACCAGGACCCCGAGCCCGCTCGGCGCAGAATAGGAGCAAGCGCTCACCTACGCAACAGGACGATCCTGCTCGCACCCTGAGACACTGCGGGCTATACTTTTGGATTCAGCGCCGATTTGTCCAGATTGCGGGCGCTCAAGAAATGCCGCTAAAAGGGACACCCCGGTGTCCGCTTCGGCGGCGCCGGGTTTTTCTTTTTCTGCAGCACCATCCTCAACCGTGTCCGTCGGCATCGTCACCCCGCAGAAGATGCAGTTCAGCGACCCGTTGCCCCTGCGCAGCGGCGCCAGTCTGCCGGCCTATGAATTGGCCTATGAAACCTACGGCACCCTGAATGCGGCTCGCAGCAATGCCGTACTCGTGTGCCATGCGCTCAACGCCAGCCACCATGTGGCCGGCACCTATGCCGATCAACCCAAGAATGTCGGTTGGTGGGACAACCTGGTGGGCCCCGGCAAGCCGCTGGACACCAACCGCTTCTTCGTCATCGGCGTGAACAACCCGGGTTCATGCTTTGGCTCCACAGGCCCTACCCACTTGAACCCCGCCACCGGCGAGCCCTGGGGGTCTGGCTTCCCCGTGGTCACGGTGGAAGACTGGGTGGACACACAGGCCCGCTTGCTGGACCGCCTGGGCATCACACAACTCGCGGCCGTGCTGGGCGGCAGCCTCGGGGGTATGCAGGCCCTGGCCTGGAGCCTGCGTCACCCGCAGCGCCTGCGCCACTGTGTGGCCGTGGCCACCGCACCCAACCTCTCGGCGCAGAACATCGCGTTCAATGAAGTCGCGCGCCGCGCCATCACCACCGACCCTGAGTTCCACGGCGGCCACTATCTGCTGCACGGCGTCATCCCTCGCCGCGGCCTGCGCGTGGCGCGCATGATCGGCCACATCACCTATTTGTCCGACGATTCCATGGAAGCCAAGTTCGGCCGTGAACTCAAGCACGCCGAGTTGACCTACACCACCCAGGACATCGAGTTCCAGATCGAAAGCTACCTGCGCCACCAGGGCGACAAATTCAGCGAATACTTCGACGCCAACACCTACCTGCTCATCACCCGCGCACTGGACTACTTCGACCCCGCACGCGGGCACGGCGGCAGCCTCAGCCGGGCTTTCGCGGCCGCGCGCGATGTGCGCTTCCTGGTGGTGAGCTTCACCACCGACTGGCGCTTTTCACCGGCGCGCTCTCGCGAAATCGTCAAGGCCCTGGTGGACAACAAGACCGCTGTCAGTTATGCCGAGATCGACGCGCCCCACGGCCACGACGCCTTCCTGCTGGAAGACCCGCGTTACCACGCGGTGATGCGGCTGCGCTTTGACCACATTGCCCGGGAGGTAGGGGCATGAACACCGCCCACGACACGCTGCCCGACCATGTGGCAGCCAATGTGGCAGCCATCGCAGCGCTCGTACCGCACGGCTCTCGGGTGCTCGACCTGGGCTGCGGCCGTGGTGAGTTGCTGGCCCACCTGATCGCCCAGCGCGGCTGCAGCGGATACGGTGTGGAAATCGACGACACCAATCTGCAGGCCTGCGTGCAGCGAGGGGTCGATGTCATTCAGCTCAACCTCGAAGAGGGGTTGGCCATGTTTGCCGACCACAGCTTCGATGTGGTGCTGCAACTGCAAACCCTGCAGCACCTCAAGAACACCGAAACCATGCTGCGCGAAACCGCCCGCGTGGGCCGCATGGGCATCGTCAGCTTCCCCAACTTCGCGCATTGGCCCAACCGGCTTTCAGTGCTGCGCGGGCGCATGCCGGTCACCAAGACCCTGCCCTACCAGTGGTACGACACGCCCAACATCCGCGTCTCCACCTTTGCCGACTTTGAGGTCTTGGCCCAGCGCAATGGCCTGCGGGTGCTGCAGCGCTTTGGTGTGCAAGGTGGCCAGCGCGTCAACCTGATGCCCAACCTGCGGGCCAGTGTGGCGTTCTTTCAGTTCGACCGCGGTTGATTGGCCGCTGCTGCGGTTTGCAGCGCGATGCGCAGGGCCAGGTGAATCTCCAGACCGCGACCGGGTTCGTTCCAGCCCGGCAGCAGCGCAGTGATGGTCTCCAAGCGGTTGTGCAAGGTGTTCACATGTACGCTCAACACACGGGCAGCCGCACGGGCGTTGTGGCCATGGTCCATGTAGGTCAGCAGGGTGGCCACCAGCGCCGTGCCGCGCGCCTGGTCGGCCCGGCGCAAGGGACCGATGAGCCGGTCCACATAGGCCGCGCGGGCCGGGCCCGATGCGGCCACCAGCAGCGCGCCCAGGGGCCCTGCATCGGCCGGCGTGTCTTCTCCCGCCCCCAAGGGCGGGGCATTGAAACCACCGTCGCGGTCCATCTGCTGGCGCAGGGCGCGCTGGCGTTCGTGCATCACCTGCAGCGTGTGCTGCGCCATGTCAGCCCTGGCCACACGCCCGATGGCCCGCACCGCCACCGCAGCCAGCTGCTGCAGGGCGTCCACATCCATCACCGTCCATTGCCGCACCATGCGCTCGCCCACCAGCAGCACGCCGCAGCAAGCGCCCTCCATCATCAGGGGCACCGCCAACACGCCGTGCAGCCCCTCGGCCCGCAGCAGGGCGTCCATATCGGCAGCCTCCTGGCGCACCGCATCGGTGAGGCCATCGGCCGCCACCATCGGCGCGCCGTGCCGAGACAGCAGGCGGGCAAAGGGGTCTTGGGGCTGCAGCACATGCTGCGTCAGGCGGCCGATGAAAGTGCCGCTGTGCGCGCGCAGCCCGGCCTCGCCCGCGGCCATCACCAGCGGTGGGAACACATCCAGGCGCGCCACCGGCGCGTCCAGCATCTGACGCGCCTCGTCGGCCAGCGCCTGCATCAGGGCAGACAGACCCTCCACGCGTGACAGCCGGGCCGTCACTTCGGTGAACCGGGTGGACAGGCGCTGGCGCGCCTGAAGCTGCTGCAGCCAAGTGCGCAACCGGGCCATCGCGGCCACCGACGATTCCAGGGCGCCGCGGGTGGGGCCTTCCGGCAGCGTTTCCGACAGCTTCAACAGTTGCGGCAACAATACCGGCTCGGACTCGGGGTCTTCCAGCAGGCGGTTCATCAGCCCGGCCATCTGCTGCAAGGGGTCGGACATCACGAGCGGCTCGGAAGCCCTCGTTCCGCTGGGAACTTCTGGTGATGTTGGAATGTTGTTCATGTTTCACAGGCGCCATGGCGGCAAGATCGGTACTGTGAACCATGGGTGCCCTGTGGACAACCTCCATTCCGGGGGGTATCCCCCCTGCAAGCCGGGGCGTCTATCATCGGCGCTCCACACCGAGCCCGCCCTTCATGCAACATCCGCCGCAAGACCCCTCACGCTGGCCCCACCCGTCCCTGGCGCTGGATCAGGCCCTGGACATCGCGGGGGTCATCGCCGCCACGGGGTGCACCGAGGAAGACCTGGTCGATTTGGCGGCCATCTTTCTGCAGGAACAGGCGAACATGACGGCCCGGCTGGAGCGTGCCTCACAAGCCATGGCCGCCCAGCGCGGCACCGCCTCTTGGCCTGAAGCGGTGGAACAGCTGCGCACCGCTGCGCATGAGCTCACCACCTCGTTCGGCATCGTCGGCGCCAAGGCGGCCGAGTCCTATTCGCGCCACACCCAACTGCGCACCCGCAAGGGCTCGGCACTGTCCGACCCGCCGCCCAGCGAATGTGACCTGCTCAACGCGGCCGCCGGCTTGCTGGGAGCGGTCGACCATGTCGCCAACTTGCTGCGTCGGCAGGTGTGAGGGCGTCGGCGTCTGAGCCTGTTGCTGCAGGCCCAGCGCCCGCCCCCGTCATCAGGCCGCCGCCTTGACCTTCAAGCGCCAGGCGTGCAGCAAGGGCTCGGTGTAACCGCTGGGTTGCGCCAGGCCCTTGAACACCAGGTCCGTCGCCGCCTTGTAGGCCTTGGAGCCGGCCAGGTTGGCCGTCATCGGCTGGTAGGACGGGTCGCCCGAATTCTGCCAATCCACCACCGCGGCCATGCGCTTGAAGGTGGCCTCCACCTGCTTCTTGGTGACGATGCCATGCAACAGCCAGTTGGCGATGTGCTGGCTGGAAATGCGCAGCGTGGCGCGGTCTTCCATCAGGCCCACATTGTGGATGTCGGGCACCTTGGAGCAGCCCACTCCTTGGTCGACCCAGCGCACCACATAGCCCAGGATGCCCTGCACATTGTTGTCCAGCTCGGCCTGCTTCTCGGCTTCGGTCCAGAACGGGACCAGTGCGCAGGGAATCTGCAGGATCGAGTCCAACAGGTTCTCTTCCATCGCGCGCGACTTGTCGGTGCGCACGAAGACATCCATGCTCTTGAGCAGGTTGGGCACATCCACCTGGTGGTAGTGCAGCGCGTGCAGTGTGGCCGCCGTGGGAGAAGGCACCCAGGCGGTGTTCGCGCCCGACTGCGGGTGGGCAATCTTCTGCTTGAGCATGTCGGACATCAGGTCCGGCATGGCCCACATGCCCTTGCCGATCTGCGCCCGCCCGCGCAGGCCACAGGCCAGGCCCACCTGCACATTGTTGAGCTCATAGGCACGCAGCCATTGCGAGTTCTTCATCAGGGGCTTGCGCACCATCGCGCCCGAATGCATCGCGGTGTGGATCTCGTCGCCGGTGCGGTCCAGGAAGCCGGTGTTGATGAAGGCCACGCGGTGCTTGGCGGCGTTGATGCACGCGGCCAGGTTGATGCTGGTGCGGCGCTCCTCGTCCATGATGCCCAGCTTGACCGTGTTCTCCTTCAAGCCCAGCAGGGTCTCCACTCGGCTGAACAATTCATTGGCAAAGGCCACCTCGGCCGGGCCGTGCATCTTGGGCTTGACGATGTAAACCGAGCCCTTGCGCGAATTGCGGATCGTCTGGCCCTTGGCGGGCTTGAGATCGTGCAGGGCGATGGCCACAGTGACCACCGCATCCATGATGCCTTCGGGAATCTCGGCGCCCCGGTCACCCCACAGGATGGCCGGGTTCGTCATCAGGTGGCCCACATTGCGCACGAACAGCAGCGAGCGCCCATGCAGGGTCAAGGCACCGCCCGTGGGGCGGGTGTAGCGGCGGTCTTCGTTCAGGCGCCGGGTGAAGCTCTTGCCACCCTTTTGAACCTCTTCGGTCAGGGTGCCCCTGAGGATGCCCAACCAATTCGCGTAGCCCACCACCTTGTCCTGCGCATCCACGGCTGCCACCGAGTCTTCCAGGTCCAGGATGGTGCTCAGAGCCGACTCCAACACCAGATCGCTCACGCCTGCGGCGTCGGTCTTGCCGATGGGGTGCTTGCGGTCCACCTGGATTTCCAGATGAATGCCGTTGTGGCGCAACAGGATGGCCGTCGGTGCCGACTCGGCGCCTTGGTAGCCGGCCAAGCGGTCTGTCTGGGCCAGGCCGGTCACCGTTCCGTTCTTCAGCGACACACGCAGCTTGCCGCCCTCTACGCGGTACAGCACGCTGTCCCGGTGAGAGCCTTCGGCCAGGGGCGCCACGCGGTCCAGCACATGGCGGGCGTACTCGATCACCTTGGCCCCGCGCACCGGGTTGTAGGCCCCGCTGCGCTCGGCACCATTGGCCTCGCTGATGGCATCAGTGCCATACAGCGCGTCGTACAGAGACCCCCAACGCGCATTGGCCGCGTTCAGGGCATAGCGGGCGTTCAGGATGGGCACCACCAACTGCGGGCCGGCCAACTTGGCCACCTCATCGTCCACATTCGCGGTTTCGCACTGCACCTGTTCGGGCGCAGGCACCAGGTAACCGATGTCCTTGAGGAAGGACTTGTAGCGGGGCATGTCGCTGATCGGGCCCGGGTTGGCCTTGTGCCAGTCGTCGAGCTGCAACTGCAGGCGGTCGCGCTCGGCCAAAAGGGCTGCGTTCTTGGGCGCCAGGTCGTGCACGAGCGCCGACAGGCCTTTCCAGAAATTCAGGGAATCCAGCCCCGTGCCCGGCAGCACCTGCTTTTCGATGAACTGGTGCAGCTCCGTGGCCACTTGAAGGCCGTGGGTGGCAATTCGGTTGGTCATGACAGAGGTCCTTTCGGGATGATGATGGTTTGGTGGAGGGCGCCGCGCTCAGGCCGGCCGGCGCCGTCAATCGAAAAAGTCGAGCACCGCGCGCAGGTTGGCGGCGGTGCGTGTGGGCTGCACGCCCAATTCTTCAGGCGGCATGGCCGCGCGGTTGACCCACAGGGTGGTATAGCCATACCAGGTGGCGCCCACGGCGTCCCATGCGTTGCTCGAGACGAAGAGAATGTCGCGCGCCTGCATGCCCAGAGCGCTTGGGCCCAAGGCATAGGCGGCCGGGTCGGTCTTGTAGCGCCGCGTCTCCTGCACCGACAGCACCGGGTCCAGCAAGTCCTGCAGCCCCGCGCTGCGCAGGGCCACAGCCAACATCGAAGGGTCACCGTTGGACAGCACACCCGCGCGCACCCCGCGTTGGCGCAGGGTCAGCAACACCTCGCGGTTTTCCGGGAAGGCCGAAAGGTGGTGGTACTGATTCATCAGCCGCTCTTCCCGCTCGCCATCGAGTTGCAATTGCAGCCGGGCCGCCGCATGGCGCAGGGCACTGCGGGTGAGGTCCCAAAACGGCCGGTAATGCTGCCCGGCCTGCGGCCCGCTCATCGAGCACAGCCGTGTGTATTCGATTTGCTTGTCTCGCCACAGCACGGCCAAGCGCTCGCCATGCCCGGGAAACAGCTGCTCGCCCAACAGGGCCACGCTGTAGACATCGAACAAGGTGCCGTAGGCATCAAAAAGAATGGCGCGCGGGCGCTGGCTGGTGTTGGCCATTCCCGAACTGTATTGCAACCCTGGTCTTCCATTAATCAGATTTTTGGCGAAAGATTAGTGCAGAAAAGTCAATAATCAGGCCAAACCAACGAATCCACCACAGCCCTTGGACCGCCTCAAACAGATCGAGTCATTCGTGGCCATCGTGGCACGCGGCAGCCTCACCGCCGCGGCCCAAGCCGAAGGCGTGGCCCCTGCCGTGATTGGGCGCCGGCTTGATGCGCTGGAGGAACGGCTGGGCGTGAAGCTGCTGCTGCGCACCACGAGGCGCCT